>JBAXWQ010000004.1:0-27464 GCA_037128315.1 Opitutia bacterium
GCTCGGTTCGGCCCCTCAGGTGAATCGCGAGGTCGACCGCATTAACTGGCTTCGCCAGACTTGGGGCACGAGCTGCGAGGACCCGGAATCCGCCCACATCGCGGGGTGCGCCTTTCTCCTGCAAACCCCCTGCATTGGTCTGCGGGTAATTGATGGCACCCCGGGCCAGGTCGCGGCCGTGGCCTTGGAATTGCTGGAGGCACTCCCATGATCCCGGGTCGCCTTGGCCTGCTCCTCGTGCTGGTGGCCGCCCTGCGGGCCGCCGATCCGGTGGACGTGCTCGTGCAGGGGGCGGAAAAACCCGAGGTCGAGGAAATCATCGCGGCCCTGCAGCAGCCGGCGAAAATCACCATCGGCCCCTTCAGCTTCTGGACCGGCCGCATCGGCCCGCACCGCGTCGCAGTGCAGCTCACCGGTCAGGCCCTGATCAACTGCACGACCGCGACGCTCATCGGCATTGAGGAATTTGCACCCAAGCTCATCGTCAATCAGGGCACCAGCGGCGCCCAGGCGCCGTTTCTCAGCCTCCACGACATCATCGTCGGCCAGCGGGCGGTCGATTATGGCAATTTCCAGACACCCGTGCGCGCGGCCGGCGCGGGCAGTGCTCCGCTGGCCTGGACGCCCGTGCCGCAGCGACTGCGCCCCGCCGGGGCCGGGGCGCTCGTCGAGTATCCCGCCGGATTTGCCGGAGATGCGGCCGCGCTGGCGGTCGCACTCCGCACGCGCAACCCCATGGGGCGCGTCCTCGCCGGGGTGATCGGTTCGGCCCACGAGGTAAACCTCGAACTTGATCGCGTGCGCTGGTCGCGCCAGACCTTCGGACTGGATGTGGAGGAAATGGAATCGGCCCACGTGGCCGCGCTGGCCCAGGCCTGCGGCATTCGCTACATCGCCTTCCGGGTTGTCAGCGACGCGCCCTATGAAAACGTGCCTTTTTACCCCCAGGCCGCCCGCGCCACCGCCCTCTTCACGCTCAATTTTCTCGGCAACCTGCCACCGCTGCAGTCCACTCCCTAAAGCCTAGCCCATGCTCAACCGCCTCTTCAAACTCGACCAACACGCCACGACGCCGCTGCGCGAATTCCAGGCCGGCCTGACCACTTTTGCCGCGATGGCCTACATCCTCGCCGTGAATCCGGGCATCTTGGCCAACACGGGCATGGACAAGGGCGCGCTGGTCACCGTCACCGCCCTGACCGCCGCCCTGGCCACGGCCCTGATGGCGCTGCTGACGAACTACCCGATCGCGCTGGCCCCCGGCATGGGGATCAACGCGTTCTTCACGTTCACGATCTGCCTCGGCAAGGGTCTGCCCTGGTCTGAGGCCCTGGGCATGGTGTTCATCAACGGCCTCATCTTTCTCGCCCTCTCGGTTTCCGGCATCCGCGTAAAAATTATCGCGGCCATCCCGCAGTCATTGAAAATAGCCGTCACCTGCGGCATCGGACTCTTCATCGCCTTCATCGGCCTGAAGAACGGGGGCGTCATCGTCGCCAACCCCGCGACCTTTGTCGGGGCCGGCGACTTTTCCTCCGGACCGGTGGCGCTCTGCCTGGCCGGCGTCCTGCTGACCATCATTCTGGTCGCCCGCCGGGTGCCGGGCGCGATCGTCCTGAGCATCGCCATCATCACCCTGCTGGGTTTGTTTGTGCCCGCGGCCGGCGGCGGCAAGGTCACCCAGCTGCCCGCGAGCCTGCTGGCCCTGCCCCAGTCCCCGGCCCCGGTTTTCCTGAAGCTCACCTTTCATTTCCTCACGAGCTGGACGGCCTTCTCCGTCGCGCTGCCGCTGATCCTGACACTGCTGCTGGTGGACATGTTTGACAACATCGGCACGCTCGTCGCCGTGACCAAGCGGGCGGGGTTGCTCTCCGCCGACGGCACCCTGCCCCGCGCCGGCCGGGCCCTGCTGGCCGATTCGATCGCCACCATCGCCAGCGCACTCGGCGGCACCTCCACCGTGGTCAGCTACATCGAGTCCGCCTCCGGGGTCGAGGCCGGCGGCCGGACCGGCCTGACTTCCCTCACCACGGCCGGGCTGTTTCTGCTGGCGCTGCTGTTCACGCCGCTGATTTTGATCGTGCCGGCGGCGGCCACGGCCCCGGCCCTGGTGGTGGTCGGCATCTTCATGATGCAATCGGTCATCGAGATCCCGATGGATGATTTCAAGACCGCGGCCCCGGCCGTACTGACCATCTTCGCAATTCCCCTCACTTTCAGCATCGCCGAGGGTATCGGCCTGGGGCTCATCGCCGCCGCCGTTCTGGCCCTGGGCCTGGGCAAGCCGAAGACCCTCACCACCGCCGGCTACATCATCGCCGCCGTGTTCTTCCTGCAGTTCTTCCGGATCTGGCCGTTCGCCGGGTGAGAAACTCCGCGGCAAAAAACCGTAACTCAATCGCCAGGCAGTCCCGGCGACACCGGGATTTCTCCCGCGCCCTGACCGGCGGTCGGGGCGGAATCGTAAAGATCCCCGGAGCAAGCTCCGGGGCATTGGGAAAATCGTACAACTGTAGCCGGGGTCGGCGACCCCGGACCGGCCTCATCGAGGCCGGCTACAACCAAGCCGGAGCCAGCTCCGGGGTATTTGACCCGCTGGGAATAAAAAAGGCGGCGGAAATCCGCCGCCTAAAATGAACCGCGGAGTCCAGCTCAGAACTTGTACTTGAAGCTGACCTCGAAGTGCACCGGCAGCTCGGCCACGATGGATTCGTTGCCGTAGACCGCGTTGGGGGCGCTCCAGTTCTTCTCGTCGGTGGCATTGAGGACGGCGAAACGGACCTCCCAGGTCTTCGCATTGTAGAACGCAATCAGATCGAGCGTGTATTGATTCGGGATCACGAGATTGCCGACCACGTTGTTGTTGATCTTGGACGTATAGACCACGTTGGCGGTCACCCCGAAGCCATTGTCCCACTTGTAGGTCGCGAGCGCGTTGAAGAGATTCTGCGGCACGCCCTGCCGGGGATGCTCGCCCGGTCCGAGAATGAAGAATCGCGAGGTCGGCGGGGTCAGGTCGGTGTTGCCCACGTCGAACTGGCCGGCGTTGACGGTGGAATCGAGGTAGGAGTAGCCCGCCATCAAATAGAGGTGCTTGTTCGGTTGATAACTGGACTCGATTTCCACGCCCCGGGTCTTGAACTGCACGGTGGAGCGGTCCTGCTGGAGGTCATCGCGCACCTGCTGGAACACGGCGACGCTGACGTAGCCCTTGCCCTCATCGAAGCTCTGCTTGAACCCGGACTCGAGGAGCTTGGCCTCGTTGCGCAAGTTGGCATTGAGAAACTTGCTGTTGCCGGAGGTGGTGACGCCACCACCATTGCCGGTCGCCCCCACCGG
This sequence comes from Opitutia bacterium, assembly GCA_037128315.1. GTDB lineage: Bacteria > Verrucomicrobiota > Verrucomicrobiia > Opitutales > Opitutaceae > Lacunisphaera. The sequence goes on from JBAXWQ010000004.1 coordinate 3,340, forward strand.
ATTCTGGCTGTAGTTATAGGTGGCATAGGCCGAGAGGGTCTTGCTGATCTTGTAGCCGAGGCTGCCGTTGTAGTTCGGCAGGCCGACCGTGATGGTGTCCTTGATGCTCTGCGGCCCGATGAACTGATTGACCCAGTTGATGTGGAAGTTGGCGTTCATCACGTCCAATCGCGCGCCGGCATCGAGGGTCAGCTTGTCATTGATTTTCCAATTGGCCTGGACGAAGGGGGAGCCGGTGAAGACCTCGGATATGCCGGAGTCGCCATTGTCCGGCGTATAGTAGCGCCCGGACCAGCCGGGGACCGGAATCTGGGTGAAGGCGTTCGGACTGTTCACCGAGTTGAAGAAATTGATCTGGCGCAAATCGCGGGTGAGATCCCACACATTCGCCGGCTCGTTGAAAAAGTCGTTGTAGGCCTCGACCTGCTGGTAGCGCAGCGCCACCCCGGAATTGACCTGCCAGGCGCCCTTGCTCAGGCGGAATTCGGTGCGGTTTTCGATGCTCCAGCTTGGATCGATGATTTCCGAGTAGGAATAGGAGGAAAGGGTGTCGCGGTTGACAAAGCGGATCATCGTGTTGTTCGCCACGTTGAGGTCAGGCGAGGAATGCCAGTTCTGGATGGCCTGCGCATTGAAGCTGAAACCCTTGGAACCGTCACCCGGCCGCAGGAGGCGGCGGCTCCGATCCAGTTGCACGACCGGGCCGCGGGCGATGCGATTGACGGCGGGATAGCCCGACACGACCCATTTCGAGTTCTGGGCATCGGAGATGGGCGCCGGCGTGCCGGCGACGACATTGATGTTGCCGAAGTCAATGGGCTTGCCGGTGGAATCAACATAGCCGGTGACGGGGGCGATGCCGAAATTCGGCGCCGGATTATTGTTCACGCCGGTCTGGTAGAGGCCCTTGTCGATCAGGTCCTGTGTCACGCGATTCATGCCGAAGTTTTCGGTGTATTTGGCATAAAAGGCCTCGGCGTTGACAAAGAGATCATAGCGGTCGCTCGGCCGGTAGGTCATGGCGCCATAGAGGGCCTGAGTCTTCTTGTAGCCGTCGTCGTAGAAGCTGCCCGCGTCCTCGCCGGAGTAACTGATGCGGTAGGCCGTGGTCTTGGAAATGGGTGCGCCGTAATCGAGGGTCCAGCGATAGGTATCATAGGATCCCACCGTGGCGGAAACATAGCCCTTCGCGCCGTCGAACACCGGGCGCTTGGTCATCAGGTCGGCATAGCCCCCGATGTATTGCGAGGCGCCAAACACCGCGGTGGCCGGGCCCTTCACAATGTTGACGGATTCGACCGAGTTGAAGTTCACCGGCAGCCCATTGCCATTGCTGCTCAGACCGATGCGCATGCCGTTGAGGAACGTGTCGGCGATCTGCGTCCGGATGTCAGGCGTGGTCGGGGCGCCGAAGTTGCTGCGCGTGTAGGAACTCGCGGTGAGCTTGGAGAAATCCCGCACATCCTGGATGCTGATGGCCGAAAGCTGCTCCCGCGAGATGATCGTCACGTTGCGCGGGGTGTCGAGGATGCTGCGGTCGAAACCGAACACCGAGTTGAAGGGCCGGGCGGTCGGGAGCACAACCTGCTCCACGGGCACGCCGTTGACGGAGAACTTCTCCAGTTGCAGAACTTCCTGGTCGCCCTCCGGTTTGTCGGCCGGAGCGGGTTTTTCCTGGGCGAAGGCACTGGTGACAGCCGCAAACGCGGCGAGGGCAAGCAAGTGGGAGCAGGGATGCTTTTTCATGGTGGGTTAGGAATTGTGCGAAGAAGCCGGTTATCGCGGGAGAATCCGCCGATGCAATCCTCATTCCGTGTATGACCCACGCAAAAGATTAATATTGCCGCTCCTCCGCCGGTTGCGTGCTAATCCCCCATGCGCTTCGTTTCATTATTTGCCGCTTGCTTTCTCGCAGGCCGCGTCCTGGCCGGAGACTTTCCCGCGCGTTTTGAGGCCCTCAAGTCCAGCGCCCGTCCGTCCGAGCTGTACGCTTTCCTCTATGCCCTGCCCAAGGGCGGGGACCTGCACAACCACCTCGGCGGCGCCATCCGCTCCGAATGGTGGTACGCGGTCGCAACCGACCCCCAGCGCAATGGCGGCGACACCTTCTACACCCGCGTCCGCTTCACCGCCGGCATCGACACTGGGGTTCCCCTGGTGCTGTATCAGGTGATCCGGCGGCACACCTACGAGCGTCTCAGCCCGGCCCTCCAGGCCGATTACGCCCGGCTGGACCAGCTCTCGCCGGAGCAAAGGCAAGGCTGGCTCGACTCGCTCCGGCTCGACCGGCCCGGCGAAGGCCGCGACGAGTTCTTCACCTGGATCTGGCCGCGCACCGGCCAGCTCCATCAAAGCCTGCCCGTCGTCGCCGAGACCATGGTCGAGACCATGAAGGCCTACGGCGCCGAGGGCCTGCGCTACCTGGAGGCGCAGCAGAATATCCTGGGGTTCCACGACAATGACGGCAACGTCATCCCCGCCAACACAGCCGCCGATTTCCTGCGTCACCGACTGGCGCAGCCCGACGCCCTGGCCACCGGGGTGACCGTGCGTTTCCAAATGACGGCCCTGCGCTTCCTGCCCAACGCCGAACAGCAGCTGGCGGATATTTATCAATTTGTTTCAGCCAATCGCGACCTTTGGGTGGGCATCAACATGGCCGGCATCGAGGAGAACGGCAAAGGGTACCCGCTGCGCTTCCTCGAGAAATACCGCGAGCTGCGCCGCCGTTACCCTACCCTGCCCCTTTCCGTCCACGCCGGGGAAATGGACGGGCCGGATCATCATATCCGCGACACCCTCCTGCTGGGGGGCAGCCGCATCGGACACGGGGTGAATCTCATCCAGGATCCCGACACCCTGCTGCTGATGCGCCACAACCAGTATCTCGTCGAGATCAACCTCATCTCCAACCGGCTGCTGGAATACACGCCCGACCTCAGCCGCCACCCCTTCCCCGAGTACCTCCGCACCGGCGTCCCGGTTTGCCTGAACACCGACGACCGCGGCATGTGGGACAGCAACCTGACCGATGAATACTACACCGCTGTGACTACCTATAACCTCTCATGGGACGAGCTCATCCAGCTCGGACGGAACAGCCTCACCTATTCCTTTGCGCAGGCGGACGTGAAGGCAAAATTGCTGGCGGACTACGAAGGCGCGGTCACGGCCTTCGCGGAGAAGTTTCTGACCGGCGACACCCGGACTGCGCTGACGACGATCAAGCCGGTGACTTACGGTTACGCCCGGCGCACCTGGAGTTTCGCCTTCCCGCCCTGACCGGAACCGGCGGGCGCGCCCCACGGGCTCAGCCCTGCTTGGCCTTGGCGCTGACCACCAAAAGCGGGATCGTCGTGTTGTGCCGGACCTTCTCGATCGTGCTCCCGTGGAGGAGATCGCCGATGAACTTGTGGCCGTGCGAAGTCAGCGCGATAAGGTCGCATCCGGCGGTGGCGGCCACTTTCAGGATTTCGGTCGGGGGATTGCCCAGGGCGAGCAGGGTCTCGACCTTGAGCCCGGCCTGGCGGAGCTCGTCGGCCCGGCCCTGCAAATACGCGCCGTCGGACTTCATCTCGTCGGACTCGGCGAGCTTGAGCTGTTCAAAATTTCGCGCGGCCCAGCCATCGGCCACGTGCAGCAGCAATAGCTCGGCCCCCACCTGCCGGGCCAGCGCGCAGATATGCGGCACCAGCCGGCTGTCCGCTTCACTATTTTCCAAGGCCACCAGGATTTTTTTATACATGGCTCAGGTCAGCCGCCCCCGGTCAGTCCGGTGAAATCGAGCAGCAGTTTGATGTTTAGGGCGATGATGACCAGTGTGACGGTCCAGCCGAGGATATTTATCCACCAGGGGTTCACGAATTCGCCCATCTTCGCTTTTTCCCCCGTAAAACGCATCAGCGGCCAGCAGGCGAAGCCCAGCTGCAGGCTGAGGCACACCTGACTGGCGACCAGCAGGTCCGTGGACTTGGCTTCGCCATAGATCCCGATCACCACGACGGCCGGCACGATGGCAATGGCCCGGGTGATCAGCCGGCGCAGCCAGGGTCGCAGCCGGATGTTCAGGAATCCTTCCATCACGATCTGGCCGGCCAGCGTCCCGGTCAGGGTGGAGTTTTGTCCCGAGGCCAGCAGGGCGACGGCAAAGAGAATTCCGGCAAAGGTGACCCCAAGCAGCCCGTCCAGCAGGTGGTACGCATCCTGGATGGCCGCCACGTTGGCATGGCCCGAACCGTGGAACGCCGCCGCCGCGAGGATCAAGATGGCCCCGTTGATGAAGAGCGCGAACATCAGGGCGAACGTGGAGTCAATGGTGGCAAACTTGATGGCCTCCCGCTTGCCGCCCGCCGTTTGCTCGTATTTGCGGGTCTGCACGATTGAGGAATGCAGGTAGAGGTTGTGCGGCATGACCGTGGCCCCGAGGATCCCGATGGCCACGTACAGCATGGCCGGATTCAGCAGGATCGCCGTCGTCGGCACGAACCCGGTCAGGACTCCGCCCAGGTCGGGTTTCGCCAGCACGAGCTCGACGGCAAAGCAGCCGCCGATCGTCAGCATCAGCGTGATCACCATGGCCTCCAGATAGCGAAACCCTTTGTTCTGCAGCAGGAGCACCACCATCACATCCACCGCGGTGATGATGCAGCCCCAGACCAGCGGGATGCCGAAGAGCAGCTGCAGCGCAATGGCCGAGCCGATCACCTCGGCGAGGTCGCAGGCCGCGATGGCCAGCTCGCACAGGACCCACAGAAACCAGACGACCGGCCGGGGATAGTGATCCCGGCACGCCTGGGCCAGATCCCGCCCGGTGGCGATGCCGAGCTTCACGCACAGGTGCTGCAGCAAAATCGCCATCAGGTTGGAAAGCAGAATCACCGAGAGCAGCGTGTAGCCGAACTGGGACCCGCCCGCGAGATCAGTGGCCCAGTTGCCGGGATCCATGTAACCGACGGCCACCATGAAACCGGGACCGGAAAACGCGAGCAGCTTGCGCCAGAAGCCCACCCCCGCCGGCACCACGATGCTCCGATGCGATTCCGGCAGGCTCTGGGTGACGCGCGCGTGCCGCCAGCCTGGTTCGCTCGGGCTTGGCTCGTCGGTCTCCATTTTCGCTCGCGGTTAGAATCGCCAGTTCAGCCGGAGCGCACTGCTCCAGTCGGCCGAACCCGAGGAGATGCCGGTGTACATGGCATAATCCCACCAGACGTCATCCGACATGCTCAGGGTGACCCCTCCCCCCAGCAGGCCATCCCAGGGTCGACCACCGGTCGCCTTGGCCGCCGTGAGTTCGCCATAAAAGCCAATGGCCTTGGTCACCTGCCGGTGCACGGCCATGGCCGCCAGCCAGCGGGAATCATAGCCGTCGTTCCGATCGTTCCGCAAGATATCCACTTGCCCCATGGCCATCAGGCTGAAGCCCCCGACCAGCTGCGTTTGAAACGGCACAATGAGCCCGCCTTCCATGGAGTCGTTGCCCACGCCACCGGAATTGGTCGGGATCTTGATGTAGGGCAGCACGGCGGCCGAGGTATAGGTATCCGCAGCCTCGTAGAACCGCCACTTGGTCCGGATATAAATATCGCCGATGCCCGAATGGCGTTCACTGAGCCCGCCCGCGTCAAATTTCTGGCTCAGGAACAATTCCGCCCCGACCTGCAGGTCGAGGTTGGCCGTGAGTCCGGTCGATACGAAGGTGGTCGCCGCACCGAAGGCTGTGTACTTGCTGCCGGCGTCCTTGTTCACCGTGAGCGTCAGGGCGTCCATCTCGAGCAGGAATCGGCCGGGGGCGACAGTATCGGGCGTCTCGGTGATCTGCGCGGGCAAGCTGGCCGCAGCCAGCCCCGCCCCGACCAGCCACGTTGACCACAGTTTTCTGCGCATGGGGCGAACAAAGAAAGCTCTTCTGACAGGTGGCAATGATCAAGTTCGCTGTGCCGGGCCGGGGCCCCTTGTCGAGGGATTTCGGTTCGACCTTGTCAGGGCCGGCCCGCCCGGGCATTGCAGCAGGAGCATGTCGCAGAAATTCGCGCGAATAATCTTTGCCTTCACGCTGTTGTTTTTCGGCGCGTTTTTTATTTGGCCGATCCTGCAGATCCTAAAGGGGGGATTCATCGACGCGGATGGCCGCCTGACCCTGGCCTACCTGGGCGCCCTGCTCAGCGATCCCATCTACCTGGGCGGCTTGGCCAATTCCTTTTTCCTGGCCTTCACCACCACGGGCCTCGCCCTCCTGATCGCGGTGCCGCTGGCCGTCCTGACCGACCGCTTCGTCTTCCCCGCCAAGGCCTGGCTGGGATCGTTGATCTTGGTGCCGTTGATTTTGCCGCCGTTCGTGGGGGCGATCGGCATCAAGCAGATCCTCGGCCAGTATGGCGCGCTCAACGCCCTCATTATCGAGTGCGGCCTGCGCCCCGCGGGCTGGACGTTTGACTGGCTCGGCACCAACCAATTCCTGGGCATCGCCCTCGTCAACGCGTTCAGCCTTTACCCGATCATCTACCTCAATGCCGTCGCCGCCCTCGCCAATATTGACCCGGCGATGGAGGAGGCGGCGGAGAATCTCGGCTGCACGGGGTTTCGCCGTTTTTTCCGGATCACCCTGCCCCTCATGAAATCCGGCCTTTTCGCGGGTGGCACGATTGTCTTCATCTGGGCCTTCACCGATCTCGGCGTGGCCCTGATCTTCGACTACTCGCGCCTGACGGCGGTGCAGATTTTCTATGGGTTGAAGGATATCGGCGGCAACCCCTTCCCCTACGCCTTGGTCGCCGTCCTGCTGGCCAGTTCCATCCTTTTCTATGCGCTGGGCAAGGGGCTCTTCGGCCGCGATGCGTTTGCGATGATGGCCAAGGCGACCTCGGCGGGCGGCCCGCGACGACTGCCGGCCGGGCGCGCCTGGCTCTGCACCGCGCTCTTCGGCCTGGTGACCTTCATCGCCATCGTGCCGCACCTCGGCGTGGTGCTGGTGGCCTTTTCCACCGACTGGTATGCCACCGTGCTGCCGCGCAACATCAACCTGCATAATTTCCAGCTCGCGCTGGGTCATGACCTCACGGTCCCCGCCATCGCCAACAGTCTGAAGTACGCCAGCCTCTCGACGGTGATCGATTTGGTGCTGGGGGTGGCCCTGGCCTACGTGATCGTGCGCTCCAAGATCCGCGGCCGGCAGATCCTCGACTTTCTCGCCATGCTGCCGCTGGCCGTCCCCGGCCTGGTGCTGGCGTTTGGCTATCTGGCCATGAGTCAGGAGGGAAAGTTCTTCTCCTTCCTCAACCCCGTGCAGAATCCGACGATTTTGCTCATCATCGCCTATTCCATCCGGCGCCTGCCCTACGTGGTGCGCGCGGCCGCCGCGGGCTTCGAACAGACCAGCGAGACCCTCGAGGAGGCCGCGCAGAATCTCGGCTGTCCGCCCCTCAAGGCGGTGTACAAGATTACGCTGCCGCTCATCATGGCCAATCTCATCGCCGGCGGCCTGCTCGCCTTCTCCTTCGCCGTGCTCGAGGTCTCGGACTCACTGATGCTCGCCCAGAAGCAGCATTTTTATCCGATCACCAAGGCGATCTACGAGCTCTTCCAGCTGCTCGGGGACGGGAAATTCCTGGCGTCCTCGCTCGGCGTCTGGGCCATGGCCTTCCTCGGCCTGACCCTCGCGGGCCTGTCAATCCTGCTCGGCAAAAAGCTCGGCACCCTCTTCCGGGTGTGAGGGTGGAGGGCGAATCGGTAGGGCGAATCCTCCGGATGAGCCGCGCGGCCGAACGGCTCTTCCGGAGGATTTGCCCTACCCTTTTGCTCACGCCATCAGAATAGACTCAATCCGTCGCATCCGCCAGCGTCCGCCCCGGCTCACCGCGGGCAATCAATCCCGCCAACCCCAGCACACCCAGGCCCAGCACCGCGCTGAAAAGAAAATAGCGGCGGCCGTCCTGCAAGCCGAGGGCCGTGATCAGCACGGGGGCGAAACCCGCCAGAATGCGGCCAAGATTGTACGCCGCGCCCGACAGCATCGTGCGGAACGCGCCAAAGGCCTCGTTGAAATACGCGCCCATCAAACCGTAGGGAATGCCGTTGAGCAGGGGGAGAAACAGGGCGAAGCCCAATGACGCGCGGTCCGAGCCACTTTCCCAGGCGATCAGCGAAGCCGCGAGCAGGCCCACCGCATAGATCGCCATCGCCCGTTGCACACCCCAGCGCCGGACCACCCACGCGCCGAGCAGCATCCCGGGAGCCACATTGGCCCAGAACAGGACGGTGTAGAACGGCGACTGCGGCAGTTCCTTCGCGTAGAACACGTTCATGGTTCCACTGGCAATGGTCAGGCTGGCCAGGCCGAAGCACAGCAAAAACGGTCGCCATTGTCGCCCGATCGCAGTCCCCAACGCGGCAAACTCCCGTCCCGGCGGCGGCCCGGCCGGTGGCGACGAAAGCGCCCGCCAGCGGACGAGGGACAGCATCGCCACAGGTAGAATCGAGGCGGCGAACAGCCAGCGCCAGCCCAGCACCGGCAGGGCCCAGCGCGCGGCGAGCGCGGCGAGGAGCCCGCCCAGAATTGAAAACTGCAGCAACGCCGCATAGCGATACCGGCGTAACCCGTCCACCCGCTCAGCGAGGTAGGTGTGGCTGATGCCCCACTCGGCGCCGAGCGCCAGCGAGGCGAGCAGCCGAAACCCCAGCAGGCTGGCATAATTTCCCGCCAGACTGATGCCCGCGATGCCCAGCAAATAGACCGCGAACACCACCAACATCATGCGCCCACGGCCCCAGCGATCAGCGAGGTACCCGAACAGCAGCGCCCCCACGCCGACGCTCGCGAGGCCGGCAAACTGCAGCCAATTGCTTTGGGCCGGGGTCAGGCCAAAATGCGCCGACAAGGGGCCGGCCAGATAGACAAACAGGTAAAGATCGTAGTAGTCAAAAAACAGCCCGATGAAGGCCGTCCAATAAATGCGGGTGAGCGACGAGTCCGATGAGGGCGAAACGGCCATGCAGACCGCGACATAGCCGCGGCTCACCCGGCGGAGCAATCGCAGAAAATCCAATCTTAATATCTCAGGAGGTAGCGGCGAGCGCCAGCGAACCGACGCACCACGGCTCGCTGGCGCTCGCCGCTACTGAAAAATCAAGCCACTGCCCGCGCTGCTTCCGCCAGGATGTCCGTCATTGCACCGGCAGCGGACATTATCCAATGTGCCGCCCACTTGCGCACGCCCCGCCCATTTGCTCTGTCCTGTTGTGGCCAGGTCCTCGCCACCCTGTTGCTCGCCGTTGCACTGGCGGCGGCCACTCCGGAAACCGTCGCGCCACTGCCGCCAGCGGCGACATCCCTCGAGTCACTCCAGCAGCAACTGGCCGGTTTGCTGAGCGAGCCGCGTTTCCAGGGCGCCTTGTGGGGCGTGAAGATCGTTTCCCTCGATACCGGCCGCACCTTGTTTGCCCACGCCGCCGAGCGGCGAATGAGCCCGGCCTCGAACAGCAAACTCTATACCGGGGCGCTGGCCCTGGCCACGCTGGGCGCCGACTACCGGATCAGCACCCCGCTCCGCGCCACCGCCGTCCCCGATCAGCGGGGAGTGCTGGCGGGCGACCTCATCATCGCGGGCCGCGGGGATCCCAGTTGGAATCCGCGCGCGGCCAAGGCGGATTTCTGGACGGTGTTTGACCCTTTCATCGCCACCCTGCGCCGGGCGGGTGTGACCCGCATCACCGGGCAGATCGTCGCGGATGCAACCTATCTCCGCGGTCCGCCGCAGGGGGCGAGTTGGACGGCCGACGACATGGACTTTGAATACGGGGCGGAGATTTCCGCCATCAGCCTGGCGGACAACTACGTCGACCTGCGCATTGTCCCCGCCCCAGTCAGCGGACAACCCTGCGCGATCGAGGTGCTGCAGCCCTTGAGCGGGCTGGTCCTGGCCAACCACACCACCACGGGGCCCGCCGGCAGCGAGCGGGTGATTCGGCTCCAACGGCTGCCGGGCGAAAACACTGTGCATCTCTTCGGCCAACTCCCCGCGGGCGGAGAACCGGAGCTGACCGAGGCTCCTGTGCCACGGCCGGCGACCTGGTTCGCCACCGCCTTGCGCGAGGCCCTGCGCCGGGCTGGCATCACCGTCGAGGGCGAAGCCCGCAGCCGTCGCTGGCCCGATGAACCGGCCCGGGGCGATGTCATCCTGGGTGAGATCATCTCCCCGCCCCTGAGCACCCTGGTGGCGGGTTTCATGATCCCTTCGCAAAATCTCGAAACCGATCTCATCTTCGCGCATCTCGGCGAGCAACGTCGCACCCCGGCCACGCCAGCATGGCGGCGCTCCGACGAGCTGGCCGTGACCGCCCTCGAGGAATTCCTCGGGGCCAGCGGCATTCCTGCGGGCGCGGTGCAGTTCGATGAAGGTTCCGGCCTCTCGCGCAATAACCTGACCACCGCGGCCGCGACCGTGGAGCTACTCACGGTCATGGCCCGCCACCCCGCCGCCCCGGCCTTTCGCGCCGCCCTGCCGAGGGCGGGCGCGGATGGAACCCTGGGGAAACGGATGAAAGGGACCGCCGCCGAGAACAACGTCCGGGCCAAGACCGGCACACTCCGCTGGGCCAACTCACTGTCCGGCTACGTCACAACGGCCGCCGGCGAACGTTTGGCCTTCAGCCTGATGTTGAACCGGTATGTCGCCCCCCCGCTGCACAAGGGCGGCGAGGAACTCGACGACATCGCCATCATGCTGGCCCGCTATGCCGGGCCAAAATAATCGTCCAGCCTCGATCAGGATAATGCCATGAATACCCAAGTCCGCCTGACGTCCCTTGATGCCTTTCGCGGGGCGACGATTGCCGCCATGCTGCTCGTCAACAATCCCGGATCATGGGGCGATGTGCATGCCCCGCTCCGCCACGCCCCGTGGCATGGCTGGACATTTACCGACCTCATCTTTCCGAGCTTCCTCTGGATTGTCGGTGCCGCGATGACCTTCTCCTTCGCCCAGCGCGGGGCGGCGGGGGCGGATCGCCGCCAACTCATGGCCCATGTCTGGCGTCGCGCGGCGATCATCTTCGCCCTGGGGCTGCTGCTGGCCGCATTTCCCTTCGGGCTACTGCCCTCCCACCCTTTCTCCCTCGGCACGCTGCGATTGCCCGGCGTGCTGCAGCGCATCGCCCTATGCTACCTGGCCGCCAGCGCCATATTTTTGCGCACCAGCTGGCGCGGTCAGCTCGCCTGGGTGGCCGGCTTGCTGGCCGCCTACTGGGCGATGCTCCTCCTGATTCCCGTGCCGGGTTACGGGGCCGGCAATCTTGGCGTCGCGGGCAACCTGCCCGGGTGGATCGATTCTCATCTGTTGGCGGGCCACACCTGGTCGGGAGCCCCGGCCCCGGGATTTGATCCGGAGGGCATCCTGTCCACCCTGCCGGCCATCGCTTCCACTTTGCTCGGCGCCCTGGCCGGACATCTCCTCCGCCAGGCTGAGCCGGGATCGGTCAAGGCCGGGAAACTTGGCGCCCTCGGTCTGGGCCTGTTGCTGGTCGGCCTCGTGATGGACCGCTGGCTGCCAATCAACAAGAATCTCTGGACCAGTTCCTTCACTGTCTTCATGGCGGGCTGGTCGTCGGTGCTCTGCGCGGTTTGCTACTGGCTGATCGATGTGCGGGGCTATCGGAAATGGGCCGCCCCCTTCGTCATGTACGGCATGAACGCGATCGTGATCTATGTGCTGGCCGGGCTCATCGCCCGGTTGCTCGGCCTGATCCGCTGGGCGGGGGCGGAGGGCAAAGCGGTGAACCTCAAGGACTGGATTTACCAGGGGGTATTCTTGCCCCTGGCCAGCCCGGTGAATGCCTCGCTCCTCTTCGCCCTCGCGTTTGTCCTGCTCCATCTGCTCATCGCCTGGCTGATGTGGCGGCGGCGGTGGTTTGTGCGGATCTAACGCCGCCAGCTATCGATGGTGTGTTTGCAAAATGCCTTGTCATCGCGAAGCCCGCAGCAGCGGGCTGTGGCGATCCAGCTGGATTGCTTCGGCTGGCCACTCTGCGGCCAGCCTCGCAATGACATTTTGCAAACACGCCTCAGAATCCCTTGGCGGCGGCGTAATCCTCCGGCGCATAGCGCTTGAAGGCCTCGATCGCCTCGTATTCGGCCAGGCCGAGGGCGTTGTAGGCCTGGGCCAGCCGGCGACTCCGGTCTTCGGTGCGCTGCCAGAATTCACGGCGGTCCTCGCCGAGGAACAAAGCCTGGTCCTTTTGGGTTTCGTGCCGGAATATGGCGCGACGCCGGCGCAGGACTTCCTGCGGACTGAGCGGCACGGCGAGATCAATCTCGTCAAGCGGCCACTCCGCCCAAGCGCCGCGGTACAGCCATAGCTCCGTCGCGCGCACCCAGGGAGCCTTGGCTTCGACCGATTGCGTGAGGGCATCACGCAGCACATACAGGCACTGCCGGTGCGTGCCATGCGGATCATCAAGGTCGCCCGCGGCGTAGATCAGGTGCGGCTGGAGCTTTGCCAAAAGGGCGGCCAGCGCCGCCACATCCGCGGCGCCATAGTTCCGGCTGCGGGGTTCGGCCGCATAGAACGGCAGGTCGAGGAAATGGAGCCTGCTCTCCGCCACGCCGCAAACGCGGGCGGCCGCGATTGCCTCATGGCGACGGATGAGCGCCTTCCAGCGGAGCAAGTCCTTTGTCGGGTTCAGGGCCCCCTCCCCGCTCAGTCCCGCGCAAAGGGCGCCGAGCCGCTCCGCCTCGGCGGGAGCCGCCAGGCCGCTATCCCGCACAAAGGCCAGCAGGCGCCAGGCGGACTCGTTGGACACCGCGCCGGCACCCGAGACTTCATAGGCAATGTGCACCTCATGGCCTTGCTCCACGAACCGGCAGAGCGTCCCCCCCATGGAGATGACGTCATCATCCGGATGCGGCGAGAGCACGAGGACTCGCTTCGGAAACACCGCCGCCGAGGCCGCGCGCAACGGCCGCACCGGTGCATCGCCCGGCTTGGCCCGCGCCGGATCCCGGCCGCCAGGCCAGCCGGTGATGGTGTGCTGCATCTGGTAGAAGCCGATCAGATTGGTCTCGTAGGCCGAACCGTGGGCGCGGATGAGGTCCTGCAGGCCGGCTTCATTATAGTCGTCATCAGTCAGCTTGAGGATGGGCTTCTGCTTGAGCTGCGACAGCCAGAGGATGGCCCGGCGCGTCATGCGTTCGTCCCAGTCGAGCCCCTGCTCGGCCAGCGGACCGATCAGCCACGGCGTGCGATGGCGGGTCAAGGAGCCGGCGGCGGCCGCGTCGAGCACATAGAGGGCATTGGGGTGTTCCTGCAGGAAGGAGGCCGTGACTTTCGAGCTGACCTCCCCCTCGATGGCCTGACGGACGATGTCGGCCTTGTGCTGGCCCCACGCGAGCAAAATCACGCGGCGCGCATTGAGAATGGAACGCACCCCCATGGTCAGGGCATGCCGCGGGGTCGCCTGGTCGCCCCCAAAATCCGCGGCGGCGTCCCGGCGGGTCAGCGGGTCGAGCGTCACCAGCCGCGTGAGCGAATGGCGCGGGCTGCCCGGCTCATTGAAACCAATGTGCCCGGTCCGGCCGATACCGAGCACCTGCAGATCGATGCCTCCGGCGGCCGCAATGTCCTCCTCATATGCCGCGCAATGCGCGTCGACCCCGGCCTTGGGGATCGTGCCCGACGGCAGGTGCGTGCGGGCGGGATCGATGTCCACGTGGTCGAACAGATGCGTGCGCATGAAGCGCCGGTAGCTCTGCGCCTGTTCCGGTCCCAGGGGATAATACTCATCGAGGTTGAAGGTCGTGACATCCTTGAAGCTCAGCCCCTCCTCGCGGTGCAGGCGCACCAACTCGGCATACAGGCTGACCGGCGTGGAGCCGGTGGCGAGACCGAGCACGCAGGGCCGGCCCTCGCGGGCCCGGGTGCGGATCAGCGCCGCCATCTCGGCGGCAATGGCCCGGGAAGCCGCTAAGCTGCCCGGATACACGGCGATCGGGCAATGCTCGAAATGGTTTCGCTCCAGCAAGGGGGATGGGTTCATGAGTTAGCGCACAGACTACAGCATCCATGATACGACCGGCCCTTGACAGAACCAATAGCAGAAATGACGATGTTTTTGACATAAATGCCAACCCCGATTTCACCCCAACTCAAGGAACTGGTGGCGCGCCTGCCGCAGCCCCAGCATCAGCTGGTCGGCCGGTCGATCACTGAACTCACCCTGCCGAACAACGTGGTATGCTTCCAGCGGCGCACTGCCCCCGACTTGAACCGGCCGCGGCGGGGCCGCGCGCTGCATCACCGCTTTGTCCTCATCTACGCCCTGCGGACCGCCGTGACTGTCTGCGTCGACGACCGGTCCATCCGGCTGCGCGGCGGAGAGGGGCTGTTGGTGTTCCCCTTCCAGTTTCACCATTACGCCGAGCCGGCCGGAGCGAAGATCTCCTGGCTCTTCGTGACCTTTGAATTCGCGGCCGCCGAGGAACTTGCGGCGCTGCGCTATCAGCCCTTCGAACTCACGCCGCCGCTGCGCGCCATCGCCGCCGACCTGGTGGCGGCCTATGAGACGGAACGCACGGCAGACCTGCCGGTCCTGCTGCTGTCAGTCCTGCTGGCCCGGTTGCGCCGCCTCAAGTTTTCCCCTCCGGCAACCACCGCCGCCGCGACCCCGCAATCCGGCCTGATGTTGCGCGTGAACCAGCTCGCGCAGCGCAGCACCGAGCCACCGGGCATCAAGGACATCGCCCGCGCCCTGGGCATCAGTCCCAGCCACCTGCGGGCGCGGTTTCGCGCCTCCTGCGGGGTGAGCATCGGGCGGCACTTGCGCCATCTCCGACTGGAGCAGGCCTGCGGTCACCTGCGCCTCGGGCCGCAGCGCGTCTCCGAGATCGCCGAGCTCTGCGGGTTCAGCTCGATCTACAGTTTCAGCCGGGCCTTCCGCGTCGCCTACGGGGTCTCGCCCCTCGCCTACCGGCACAGCGGGCGCGCCGCGCCGGGCACCCGGCGCGATCGACGCTGAGACGGCCGGCCCGATCATGGCCCGTGATAATCCCGGCCGCGAACCGGCCGGAAAAAATCAGTTGCCGGAAAATCCGGCCCATATTCGTCATGCTAAATTGATGAATTATTTAACACTTTTGACAGGGGCAGGGCACCGCTCCCTATGGAGAAGTTACGTCGCGGGTCGGGCGCAGGATTTTCCCTTGGAGTTATCCGGTGTTTTTCTATCTTGAAAAAGTACCCCACCCCGTTCGCCGCCGACCCTTTCGGCGCCGAAGCAACTCCAACCCATGACAATGATGAAACCCGCTACACCCTGTCGCCGGCACTCCGTGCCTGCTTTTATGCTGGCTATCATAACCGGCCTTTTCGTTGCC
Organism: Opitutia bacterium; assembly: GCA_037128315.1. Lineage (GTDB taxonomy): Bacteria > Verrucomicrobiota > Verrucomicrobiia > Opitutales > Opitutaceae > Lacunisphaera. Next base: position 18,701 of record JBAXWQ010000004.1, read on the forward strand.
TTGATCACACCCTCCCTGGCCGCGACCGGCGCCCCGGGGCAGATAACCGGCACCGTAAGCAGCAAGAGCACGAGCAATGCCCTCCAAGGCGCCGCGGTCAGCTTGCCGGCATTGAAACGGTCGGCACTGACCGATAGCTCCGGCCATTTCGTGTTTTTTGATGTACCCGCCGGCGAGGTGACCGTGGTGGCCTCCTATTCGGGCTTCGAGGAGATGAGCCAGCAGGTCGTGGTCGATGGCAGCAACACGCCTCCCGTGGGCCTCGTCCTGACTTCGACCGATGTCATCACCCTGGATAAATTCACCGTCTCCTCCGTGAAGGAGGGCCAGGCGCTCTCCCTCACCCAGCAGCGTAACGCCGCGAACGCCAAGACCGTCGTCGCCCTGGACGAGTGGGGCGTGCTCCCGACCGAGAACGTCGGCGAACTCTTCACCCGCCTGCCCGGCGTTTCCTTCACCGTGGACGAGGACAACCTCATCAACAACGTCACGATCCGCGGCCTGGTGAGCCCCAACGGCCAGAGCTTCACCCGGCTCAACATCGACGGCATGTCGGCGACCGGCGTGGGCGGCAACGGCCGCTCCGCCACGCTGCACTCCTTCTCCGCCTCCGGCTACGAGCAGATCGAGCTCATCTCCGCCCAGACTCCCGATAAGCGAGCCGACGCGCTCGGCGGGCAGATCAACCTGAAGACACGCTCACCGCTGGCCATGAAGGAGCGCCGCCGGTTCAACTACAACCTTTCCGGCTCCCTGACCCCGCCGGCCGCGCAGCGCATCGATGCGCTCAAGGACCACCCGTACAGCTACTCCGCCAGTTTGGGCTACTCCGAGGTTTTCGATGTCCTCGGCGGCAAGCGTAACCTTGGGGTGGAACTCAACCTGGCGCACCAGATGGTGGTCAAGCAGTTCAACTTCGACCTGGACCAGTATCCCCTCGTCACCGACCCCGCGCTGGTCTTCTTCCGGGACTACGACAAGGCGAGCGGCATCAACCACCGCTTCCTCGACGCCGTGAACCTGCGCCTCGACTACCGCGTCAACGACAGCACCACGGTGTCCTACCGCCTGATCTACAACGAGGGCGACGAGCCGTTCTTCCACTACACGCATATCAACCCGTTCTTCAGCACCAACGGCAGCGTCTACGACCCGGTCACCAACCCGTCCGGCGGCATCATGCCTGGCTCCAACCAGACCCGCACCGAGATCCGCGCCACGGGCAACGCCCAGATGCTGCTCACGCCCCGCCGGTTCTCCTTCGTCAGCAACAACGCGACGAACTCGCTCTACTTCGAGCACAAGTTCGGGCGGCTGAAGATCGACCACGCCTGGCGCTACAGCAAGGTCCACGCGGACTCCAATGCCGGCATCAACCAGGAAGGCGGCCAGCTCACGCTGCGCACGAAGAACCCCATCGGCTTCATCCTCGACAACTCCAACCTCGACGGCCGGGTCTTCACCCAGACGCCCGCCTCGCTCGCCGCGAACAGCGTCTACGACCCGAACAGCTACACCTCTTTCGTGGTGACCGCGGCCAACACCACGACCGCGCCCGTGGCCCAGACCTCCAACCGGTTCGATCAGCGCAGCACCTTCCTGGACACGCAGGAGAAGAGCGGCACGATCAACGTCACCTACGACCTGCCCACCACGCTGCCCGTTACCTTCAAGGCGGGTTGGGACTGGATCAACCACGTGAACAACAACCGGCAGATCAACCCGCGCCGCTGGTATATGGTCAACGGCTACACGCTTTCGGGCCTGCCCCTGATGGCGCTGACCGAGTTCGAGAAAAACAACGGTGGCCGCCTGCCGGTGTACGACCCGCATGATGTCGTCCCGACGCTCGGCAACACCGGCATCTGGTATGAGGACGTGTATTTCAACGCCGTCCAGAAGTTCACGAGCAAGCGCTACATGGACGAGACCGTGGGGGCCGGCTACATCCAGGGCGAAGTTCGGCCCATCAAGAACCTGCTCCTCCTGGGCGGCTTCCGCTGGGAGAAGGAGGACCTCGGGACCGCGACTTACATCAACAAGGCGGCCACCAACACGGGTTATGTCACCAGCGTGATGGAGCCGGATCCCTACAAGCGTGCCAGTGCGAACGCCGTTCTCACCACCACGCACTCCAAGTACACCAACCTGTTTCCCAGCATCCACGGCGTCTACGATATCACGCCGAACTTCAAGGCCCGCGCCAGCTGGTCGACCACCTACGGACGCCCGGATTTGATCCAACTCGTGCCGGCCTCCTCCGCCAACGACACCGCCCAGACCGTCACCATCGGCAATCCCGACCTGAAGCCCCAGATGGCCAAGCAGGTCGAACTGAAGCTGGAGTATTATTTCAAGAACAACGGCATCCTGTCCGTGGGCGTGTTCCAGAAGCACATCACCGATGTGCTCTCGGGCAACAACTTCACCAACGGCACGGTGGGCCAGGGGACGGACAACGGTTTCGACGGCCTCTACGGCGGCTACAGCATCATCAGCGCCCGGAATCTGGGGACGGAGACCATGAAGGGCCTGGAGTTCGACTATAACCAGCGCCTGACCTTCCTGCCGGGTGAATTCAAGGGCCTCGCGGTCCGCGCCAATTACACCCTCATCGCCGCCGACGCGGACTTCACCTTCGCCGCGACCCAGACCTCCCCGGTGCATCGCACCACCTACCAGATCGCCGGCACGGCGCCCAAGACCGGCAACTTCGGCCTGACCTACACCCGCGGAAAATTCGGCGCCAACTTCGACGTGAATTACACGGGCGCCTATCCGGTGGCCGTCATCTCGACGCTCAACATCAACACGCCGCAGTTCGCCCAGCTCATCTCCTACCGCAAGAACCTGACCACGATGAACCTTGGCCTCAACTATCGCGTGCGGCCGTACGCCACCGTTTATTTCAGCGTCAACAACTTGGGCGCGCGGGGCTACGACCGCTACCTGGTCTCAACCGACCGGCCGCGTGAGCACATCATCACGCCCCGTTCGCTCCAACTGGGCGTGACCGGGCAGTTCTAGCCCCACCGTATCCTGCAACGCGAAGGCGATCCACCTCGGATCGCCTTCTTTTTTTCCATATCAGGCAATCTCGAATCTGTACAATATCCCACTGTCATCACCGGCGCCGTTCGCAGCCCGGTTACACGGCAAGCACACCAGGAGCTATTCAGGCCATTTGTCCCGACATCCTCCCGAACTGCTGGTGATCCCCGCGACGATCACATCAGGGCTTACTCACTTTCGTCATGGACATGACGATTGATTGCACTAAATGAACTGCCGATCCGAGCGGGTGCCTAAAATATTTCCGCCCCCATTTCCTCACTGTTCTTGCCCCACCCCTGCCGCATGAACGCACCTAGACCAAACCCACACCGTATGAACGTACTGAAAAGCTGGAATCGATCGACTTGGCTGGCGGTTATTGCCGCCTTGATATTAATACAGAACGCGGAGGCGCAAACTGCCCCGGCAAGCTCCGTCACGACCGCCATCGAGCAGAAGACCCTCAAACTGGAGAAATATGTCGTCACCGGCTCGATGATCAAGCGCATCGCCAATGAAGGCGCGCTCCCCATGGAGGTGATCACCCATCTGGACCTTGAGCAGCAGGGCATCGCCAGCGCCGAGCAGATGATCATGCAGCTGAACATCAACGGCAACGGCTTCGACAATCTCGCCTCGAATACCGACGTCGTCGATTCGACCGGCCCGCGCGGCAACAATGGCGCGACCGCCGCCAACCTCCGCGGCCAGGGAGCGAACGCCACCCTCATCCTCCTCAATGGCCGCCGCGTCTCCGCCCACGGCCTCAACGGTGGTGTGGTCGACCTCAACTCGATCCCCTTCGCCGTCATCGAGCGCATTGAAATCCTCAAGGACGGCGCCTCCGCCGTCTACGGCACCGACGCCATTGGTGGGGTCATCAACTTCATCACGAAGCACGAGTTCCAGGGTCTCGTCGCCAACGCGGCCACCGACATCACCCAGGACGGTGGCGGCCAGATCAACCGTTACTCGCTCGTCGGCGGCTGGGGCGACCTGAACAAGGACAAGTGTAACCTCATGGCCTCGCTCGCGTTCTCCGACAACAAGATCCTGCGCGGCGACCAGCGCGATTTCGTCAACACTTTCCAGCCCGAACGCGGCATCTCGCCCGACACGCGCGGCACGCCGATCGCCACACTGTATGCCATTAGCAACGTCCCCACCGCACTCGGCGCCTCCAACACCGGTCCGGTCGATCCCGCCAATCCCGCGATCCGGGTCAACGGCATCAACATCACCGACCTGCCGACCAACACCGCCGGCTACACCGGGCTCGACGGCATGGGGCCCTACCAGGAGATCCTCTGGGCAGGCACGTCCGCCACGGCCAACGCCAAGTATGGTTCCGCCTGGGACACCGGCCGGGCCGCTGCCCTCCAACAGCCGGTTAAGAATACCAATTTCGTGTCCCGCGGCACCTACAAGCTCGGCGAGCACACTCTGGTGGCCGAAATTGTCGTGGGCCGCTCCGACTCCACGAAGAGCTTCTCGCCGAACCAGATTTCCACCGGGACTCGGGCCGCCTCGGGCGCCCAAAACACCACGACGACGGCCAACGGCACCGTGGTGCCCAATCCTTTCTCCGGCATGGTCTACCCCAGCACCGGCGCCGACTACACTCGCGTCTTCAACGCGCTCGTCGCCTATTTCCCGGCGCTCGAGGTCAACCGCGGACAACCGCTGGCCTTCCGCTGGCGCGCCCTCCCCGGTGGCAACCGCTCGCTCCAGACCGTCAGCGACACCCGGCGTTTCCTGCTGTCCGCCGAGGGCCCGCTGCCGCTGCCGTTCAAGTTCTTCGCCGATTGGGAATATCGCACGGGGGTCTCGCAGGCGGAAAGCAAGAGCAAGTCGAAGCTGCTCAGCGGCTATTACTACACCCTTCCCTTGGCCAACCTGATCAACACCGGCGTGCTCGATCCTTTCTCCTACACGCAGACCCAGGCGGCGATGGACGGCCTCAAGGCCGCCTCCGCCACCGGGGTCGAGCTTTACGGCGGCACGTACACAACCACGCAGTGGGACTTCACCTCCTCGGGCCCGATCGTCGAGCTCCCGGGCGGGACCCTCCAGGGTGCCATCGGCTTTGACTACCGCAAGGAAGGGTACAAATTCGCCGGCGACTCGCGCTCCAATGTCAGCACGGCCGACTCGCTGATTTTCAACGCGCCCTTTGACAATGCCCTCGCCACCGCCGGCACCCTCAGCCGCAACGTCAAGGCCGTCTATGCCGAACTCCAAATCCCGATCTGGAAGAAACTCGACCTCAACATCGCCGGCCGCCGCGATGACTACTCGGGCTTCGGCAGCACCACCAATCCCAAGGTCACCCTGCGTTTCGTGCCAACCGATAAGGTCCTTTTGCGCAGCTCCTACAGCACAGGCTTTCGCATCCCGACCTTCAAGCAGCAGTATGACCCGTCCTTCGAGTCGATCTACGCCGGCGCCGACCTCATCGATCCCGTCACCAAGCTGCCCATCCCGGCGAACAGTCTGAACACCATCAACGGTGGCAAACCCACCTTGGCGCCGGAGGATGCGAAAATGAAGTCCGCCGGTATTGTCATCTCACCGATCAAGAACATCAAGCTGAGTGCCGACTGGTGGGAAATCAGCCGCACCGGCACCATCCAGGTCCTCGGCGCGTCCACCATTCTCGCGAATTACACGCTCTTCCCGGACGCCATCCTCCGCAACCCGTCCACCAACACGATCATTGCCATCGACACCCGGCCGATCAACGCGGGCGAAAGCCTCGCCCAGGGCATCGAGTACAACGCCAGCGGCGACTTCGAAGTCTCCGGCGGCCGGCTCATCGTCGAAATCGACGCCGCGCAACTGTTGGAAAAGAAGTCCCGCCTCGTGGCGAGCGCCCCCTGGAGCCGAAGCGAGGTCGGTCGCTTCACCCGCTACAGCGACATCGGTCTGAAATGGAAATACTCCACCGCCGTTTCCTACAAGCAAGGCCCGTGGACCGTCCGCGTCAGCCGGCTCTTCCGGGCGGGCTACATGGACTATGTCCCGCCCGGCATCGCCAACGGCGCCTTCCTGCCCTTGGCCCCCTTCTACAACCCCAAGGTCGGTGAATACATCACCTATAACGCCAGCCTGACCTACCACTGGAACAAGAACCTCACTGTGATCGCGGGCATCAAGAACCTGTTCAACCAGAATCCGCCGTTCTCGATCGCCTACGACACCAACACGGGGGCCGGCAGCAGCTGGGAGCCGCGCGTGGCCGATCCGCGGGGCCGCGCTTTCACCCTCTCGGTTGAATATAAAATCAAGTGAGCACTGGACTGATCCCGTCCTGAAATCCACCTAGTTTACGGGGGCGGTCCAATCGGATCGCCCCTTTTTTCAGCCACCATGAGCCCGAAATGCGACCCCAGTTGTGCATATTTTTATGCTTTTCTGAATGTAGGGCACGGATTCCGCTCCGCGCCGGGCCCGCGCCGCGAGCGCCGGCGGGCAGCGGAATGCCCGCCCTACCGGCGCTGCCGCGCCAACGTTCAAAACAGGCTCCTGAGTTTTGCCACCTTACTGCTCTCCGCGCTTGTTGCCGGGACCGCTGGTTTTGCCGCGGAGCCAGCAACTCTGCCGGAAAAGATCCAACCGCTGCTCGCCAAGCCGCTCTACCAGTTCACCGAGGCTGAAGTCGGACTTTATCTGCCCTACCTTCAGGCCACCGAGCCCGACCTGCGCCAGCGGGTCGTCCACCTGGCCCGCAAGAATCTCGGCCAGCCCTATGAGTTGTATCTCCTCGGCGAGATGCCGTTTGAGACCTATGATCCGCAGCCGCTGTATTGCCTCAGCAAGAGCGACTGTCTCGTCTTCGCCGAACACACCTACGCCATGGCCCTGAGTCGCGACTGGACCGGCTTCATGCGCCTCCTCCAGCGGATCCGGTATCACGATGGCCAAATCGGCGTCGCCACCCGCAACCACTTCACCGAGACCGACTGGAATCCCTCCAATCGCTGGCTCGTCCGCGATATCACCCCGGAGATTGCCGGGGATCATGTCCTGAAATTCGCGGAAAAAATCGACCGCCAGAAATTCCTGCTCGGCCGCTACGGCCTCCGGACCGCCCTGCCCGTCGAGGACCACGTCGAGACCTGCCTCCCCTATGCCGAGCTCGACCGCGCCCGGCCGCACCTGCGCGACGGCGACTGCGTGGAAATCGTCCGGGGCATCGTCAAACCCGGCCTCCCGGCCAACGATATTTTCGGGGGCAGTGCCTGGATCGGCCATGTCGGGCTCATTGCCCACGGCGCGGACGGTTCCCTGCACATCATCCACTCCTCCGAGCCGATGGTTCGCGAGGAAACCCTGGAGCAGTTCATTGTCCGGGAAACCGCGCATCTCGCCGAGCGCGACGCCGCCGGCAAGCCGCGGCTACTGGGTTTCAAGTTTCTCCGTCTCGAAAACGACCCCCTCGCCAACCTCCGCCTGATTGATGGCCCCGACACCCCCCGGGTCACCCTGCCAGGCGGCAAGGCTGCGGGATTCTGATTCGGATTTACAGGAGGCCGCAGAGGTCGCAGAGACATCAAATCGTGCATCCGCTTTACCCTAAAGCTGCCAAGCTGACCGAGTCCGTTATTGGTGCAGCCATCGAAGTTCACCGCGACAAGGGGCCCGGCTTGATGGAATTAATCTACGAGTGGTGTCTGCTGCGTGAACTGGAGTTAAGAAAGCTCTCCGCAATTAACCAGAAATCAATCGTCATTAGCTATAAGGGATTCATGCGCGAAGAACCACTGCGCTTCGATGTTCTGGTCGAAGGCTGTCTGTTGATTGAAGCGAAGTCAGTGGAACGCGTGTTGCCGATCCACAAAGCCCAGCTTCTCAGTTACATGAAACTCATGAACGTTCCGCTCGGTCTTTTGATCAATTTCCACGAGTCCAAGCTTACCGATGGTGTTTCCCGACTTATTCTGCCGGGTGCCGACTCCTGATCTCTGCGTCCTCTGCTGCCTCCTGTAAATTGTCTCCAATGTCGATCCCTCCTGCCATCGCCTCGCTCCCGGCCCGCACCACCGAACTCGGCGCGCTGCTGGAACGCTGGGCCAACATCAACTCCGGCTCCGGCCATGCCGCCGGTCTGGCCCGCATGAGCGCGGTGCTGCATGGCGAGTTTGCCCGGGCCTTTCCCGCTGCCACCCTCCGGGAGATTCCCGCGGATGCCCCGGGCTTCAATCCCCCGGGCGTCACCGCCCTGAGCATCCGCCAGCGGCCCGCCGCGCCGATCCAGGTGCTGCTCTGCGGCCACTACGACACGGTATTCGAGGCCGACGACCCTTTCCAATCCTGCCGGTGGCTCGACCCGGTCACCCTCAACGGACCGGGCACGGCGGACATGAAGGGCGGCCTCGTGACCCTGCTCGCAGCCTTGCAGGCCTTTGAGCAGACGCCCGGCGCCGACCAACTGGGCTGGGAAGTGCTGCTCACACCCGACGAGGAAACGGGTTCGCACGGCACGGTGCAGCTGTTCCGCGGCGCGTCGGCCCACCATCAGTTCGGTTTCGTTTTCGAACCGGCGCGGCCATCCGGCGCCATCATCCATTCCCGCAAGGGCACCGGCGTCATCACCGCCACCTGCCACGGTCGGGCCGCCCACGCGGCCAAGGTGCCGAATGACGGCCGCAATGCGATCCTCGGCCTCGCCGAATTCCTCCTCGAGGCGGCGAATATTCCTGCGGCGCTG
>JBAXWQ010000040.1:0-17798 GCA_037128315.1 Opitutia bacterium
GCGCCGCCCTCGTGGCGGCGGGCCAGGCCACCCGACTCGAGGCCATCGATGCCGCGATCGGCGGCTTCGTCGAGGCGACGATCAAGGCCGCGCTCGCCCTGCCGCCCATCCGCCCCGATGAGATGGCGGCCGATCTATTTGCCCCCTCGACTGCTCCACTGCCCTGGTTGCCGTCCGTGGGAATGAACGCGCGACCAGACGCCCCACCCGAGCCCATGAGCATGGCCCAGGCGCTCAACCACGGCCTCCGCAAGATCCTCCGCGAGCGGCCGGAGTCGGTGGTGCTGGGGCAGGATATCGGCACCTATGGCGGCGCCTTCAAGGTCACCGAGGGTCTGGTCGAGGACTTCGGCCGGCCGCGGGTGTTCAGCACCCCGCTCTGTGAATCAGCCAGCACCGGTTACGCCCTCGGCCTGGCGGTCAACGGCCACCGGGCCATTGAGGAGTTCCAGTTTGCTGATTTTGCCACCGAGGCGACGACCCAGATCGTGCTCAACGCCGCGACCTATCATTTTCGCGCCGGCCAGAAATGCCCGGTCGTCTTCCGTTTTCCCTGCGGCGGCGGCCTGACTTTCGGGTCATTCCATTCCCAGGAACTCGAATCGGCTTATCTCTCTTTTCCCGGGCTGAAAGCCCTTTATCCCAGCAACCCGCAGGATGCCTTCAATGCCCTGCTCGCGGCCTATGAGGACGACAATCCGGTCATACTTTTTGAGCACAAGGGGCTCTACCGCCACGGCAAACATCCGGTCAAATGGGACCCGCAGTATCGCCAGGTGTGGGAACCCGTGCAGCTCCGCTCCGGGGACTATGCCACCCTGGTGACCTACGGTGAAATGGTGCGGCTGAGCGGGGAAGCCTGCGCCTATCTGGCCGAGGAGTACGAGATGACCTTTGACCTGTTCGACCTGCGGGCCCTGGCCCCGCTCATGCTCGACCAGATCAAGGCTTCGCTGGCCCGCACCGGCCGCCTGGTGGTCGTGCATGAGGGCCGCCGCACCCATGGATTTGGCGCCGAACTCGTCGCCCGGCTGACCGAGGAGCATTTTGCCCAGATGAAGGCCGCCCCGCTGCGCATCGCCGCCCTCGACCTGCCCGTGCCCTTTGCCCCGGAACTCGAGGCGGTCTACCGCCCCAGCCGCGACAAGATCGTGGACGCCATCACCGCCTGGATGGGCTGACGGAATTTTCGATTTTAGATTTGGGATTTTCGAATTCGCTCGCAAGCTGCCGGTCACTCGCACCGTGGCCCAAACGAAAATCAAAAAGCCAGCCGCCCGCCGTCCCCTGCCCTGGGCCGGCATCCGCCTTTTCGCCATGGATGTAGACGGGGTGCTGACCGACGGCACCATCGGCATTTCCAGCGACGGGCAGGAAACCAAGCAATTTTCCATCCTCGATGGCATGGGCATCGTCCGCCTGCACCAAGCGGGAGTGGCGGTCGCCTGGATCTCCGGCCGGGCTTCGGGAGCCACCACCCGCCGGGCCACGGAACTCCGGGTGACCCATGTCATCCAAGGCCGGACCGACAAGCTCATGGCGCTGCAGGAAATCTCCAGCCAGCTGGGCCTGGCTGCCGGGCAGGTCTGCTACATGGGGGACGATGACATTGATGCCCCGGCCATCGCGTGGGCCGGGGTCGGCGCGGCCCCGACCGAGGCCATGCCCGCCGCCCGGAAAGCCGCGGACTTCATCCCGGCCCGGCGGGCCGGGCATGGGGCCGTGCGCGAAGTTTGTGAACAAATCCTGGCCCATCAGGGTCCCTGAGCTGCGCGTGCGTCATTCCTTCCGACATTTTCCGCTGGTTTTCCTGGTGCTGGCGGTCGCCGCCACAGCGGTCACGCAAATTTCCAGTCAGCAACCGATCATCAACTTCAGTCTGCCCAATTTCACCCCCGAGGGCTATCGTTCCTGGCTCATCCGGGGCACGGAGGCACGTTACTTGAGCGCGAACCAGATTGATGTGAAGGAACTCACCCTTTCGATTTTCTCCGGGCTCGCTGACGACAAGGTCACGACCATGATCCTCAGCCCGCTGGCCTCCGTGCTGCCGACCGATGCCGTGGTCACGGGCCCCTCTACCATCCGGGTCATCAATGACGAATTTGAAGCCACCGGCAACGAGTGGCGCTACATTTACAAGGACCGCCGCGTCACCATCGCCCGGAATGTGCACGTCGTCTTCCACGCCGAGCTGAAGGAATTCTTAAAATGAAACCATCCCGCCTCGCCCTTGGCCTGCTCGCCGGCACCTGCCTGCTGGCCCGGGCCCATGCCCAGGAGCTCCAGCCCACCGTCATTGACAGCGAGCAGCTGGACATGCGGAGCACCGACACCCACACGACGTTCACCTTTACGAAAAAGGTGACGGTGACTGGCACCAATCTCAAACTTACCTGCGATCGGCTCGAGGTCATCACCACCCGCAAGGGGGATCCGACCGCCACCATCGGCAAGCTGGGCCGCTTCAAGTCGCTCATCGCCGAGGGGAATGTGCTCATCGTCCAGGCCGACCGGGAGGCCGCCTGTGGCCGCGCCGAGGTGCTGCCCGATGACGACAAGATCATCCTGACCGATCATCCGGTGATCAAGGACCTCGCCAACGGGGCCACCGCCACCGGGCCCAAAATGGTCCTCTTTCGCGGCGAACGCCGGGCCGTCATCGAAGGTGCGGACGCCGATCCCTCGCGCATCATTCTGCCTGCGATCAAGGATCTCGGTTTCGGCAAGGAGCCGAAGCCCGCCGCGCCGGCCGTTGCAACCCCGAAGAAACCCTGAGTATGGAGCCCGAGCACGCGATACGAACAGAGGGTTTGGTCAAGGTTTACGGCCAGCGGTCGGTGGTGAACGGCGTCAATATCTCCGTCAAGGCCGGTGAGGTGGTGGGCCTGCTCGGCCCGAACGGAGCCGGCAAGACCACGACGTTTTACATGGTCGTCGGCCTGGTGCCCGCGACGCACGGCAGCGTGTTCATCAATGGCCAGGACGCCACCAACCTGCGCATGCACCGCCGGGCCCGCCTGGGCGTCGGCTATCTGCCCCAGGAGGCCTCGGTTTTCCGCAAGCTGACCGTCGAGGAAAATGTCCTCGCGATCGTCGAGACCCTGCCGGTGAAGTCGGCCGAGCGCCCGGCCCTCGTGGCCCACCATCTGGCCGAGCTCAGCCTCAGCCACCTGGCCAAGCAGAAGGCCTACACCCTGTCCGGCGGCGAACGGCGGCGGCTGGAGATCGCCCGCGCCCTGGTGACCCGCCCGAAGTTTTTGCTCATGGATGAGCCTTTTGCCGGAGTCGACCCCATCTCCGTCGCCGAGGTGCAGAAGATCATCCTCGACCTGAAACAGCGCGGCATCGGCATCCTCATCACCGACCACAATGTCCGCGAGACCCTGCGCATCGTCGACCGCGGTTACATCATCCACCAGGGGAAGGTCATGACCGAGGGCAGCGGCGACTTCCTGATCAATGACCGGCAGGCCCGGGAACTCTATCTCGGCCAGGACTTCAATCTTTAGTGGCGGGCCGCGAGTAGCGGGTGGCGATTAGGAGTTTGTTGCCAGACCCGCAATAATCTACTCACTACTGGCTACCCACTACTCGCTGCTTCCGAGCCTATGCCTACCAAAGCCATCCACGGCATCACCGTCGCCCATTTTTTCGAGGCCTACCGGGATAAGCTGCAGCTTGAGCTCGTGGTCGGCGCAGCCGGCCTGCACCGCCTGATCCGCGAGGGTTCGATCAACCGCCCCTCGCTCGCGCTCACGGGCTTCTTCAAGTATTTTGCGAACAAGCGCATCCAGGTCTTCGGCGCCGCGGAGATGACCTATCTCAAGACCCTGCCGCAGCGCCAGCAGGTCGAGATCTTCTCGGAGATGGTGAAGCGCGGCATCCCGTGCATCATTCTCACGCGCAATTACGTCGCGACACATCCCATGCTGGCGGTGTCCGAGGAAATGAGGCTCCCCATTTTCCGGACGCCCCTGATCACGATGAATTTCGTGAACGCGGCGACCCTCTGCATCGACAATGAATTCGCCCCGTCCGGGACCGAGCATGCCACCACCCTCGACATCAAGGGCATCGGCGTGATGATCCGCGGCGACAGTGGCATCGGCAAATCCGAGTGCGCCCTGGCCCTGATTGAGCGCGGCCATTCGCTGGTCGCCGACGATCTCACCGTCATCAAGCTCCTCGACGAGCGCGAACTGTCCGCCAGTTCCCGCCCCCTGAACCGCGGCTACATGGAATGCCGCGGCATCGGCATCATCAACATCGCCGAGATGTTCGGGGTGAAAAGCATCCGGCTGGAAAAGCGCATCGACCTCGTGGTCTCCCTGCGCGAGTGGTCGCCCGACGTCATCGAGGAACGCACGGGGCTCGAGGAAAATTACTACGACATCCTCGGCGTGCGGGTCCCCCACATTGAATTTTATGTCCGCCCGGGGCGCGACATCGCCCGGCTGGTGGAGGTCGCCGCGCTGGTCCAGGCCCTCAAGAACATGGGCCACGATCCGGCCAGGACGTTCAACGACCGGCTCATTGCCCACATGGCCGAGCAGCCGTTGCCGCGCGTGACCGGGCCCAAGCCCGCCCCGACCCACGCACCTTTTGACCCGGCCCCGGGGGATGAGAATGAGCCGGAAGATCATCCGACCTGAATTCATGGCCCTCCCTCGCGCCGATTCCCGCCGGGCCGACCAGCTGCGCCCCCTCACCCTCGAGGCCAATATCGCACCCTATGCCGCCGGATCAGTGCTGATCGGCTTTGGCCTGACGCGCGTCATCTGTGCCGCGACCATTGAGCCCAAGGTTCCCTCCTGGATGCGCCAGCAAGGCGTCACCGGCGGCTGGGTGACCGCGGAATACTCGATGCTGCCCTACAGCACGCTGGAACGGAAGCCGCGCGACATCAGCAAGGGCAAGCTCGACGGCCGCACCGTCGAGATCCAGCGCCTCATCGGCCGCTCGATCCGGGCCGTGCTCGACCTGAAAAAACTGGGCGAGCACACACTCTGGATTGATTGCGACGTGCTCCAGGCCGACGGCGGCACCCGCACCGCGGCCATCACCGGGGCCTACCTGGCCGCCCGCCTCGCTGTGCAGAAGCTGATCACGGCAAAAAGAATCGCCGACAACCCCTTTGTCGACTCCGTCGCCGCCGTCAGCGTCGGCCTCTGCGCGGGGGAGGCCCTGCTCGATCTGGCGTACATCGAGGACAAGGACGCCGAGGTCGACGCCAATGTGGTCATGACCGGCCGCGGCCAGTTCGTGGAAGTCCAAAGCAGCGGCGAGCAGGCCACTTTTTCCCATGACCAATTGCAGGGCCTGCTCGCGCTCGCCCAGCAGGGCGTGCAGGAACTGACCGCCCTGCAGGCGGCCTTCCTCGCCCGGCAGCTGGGGTGAGCCCATCGCCTGGGCGATAAATCCTTCTATGCAACATCACCACGCCGTCCGGGCGTTCGCACGCCTCGTCTGTTTGTTATTCGCCAGTTCATGGGCCGGGGGCCTCGCCCTGGCCACCCCCGCCGGCGACACCCCGACCTGGATCGTCCAGAGCAACGCCCATGCCCAACTGCTCGTCGACAACCTCGCCAAATTCAGCCCCGAATTTGCCAGTCGCGTGGGCGTGGCGGGTTACGACGACAAGATTGCCGACCTGACCTCCGGCGTGGAGGAACGGACCCGCACCGCGCTGACCACCTGCCGCGATGAGCTGGCCAAGCGGGCCCTGGGCGAGACCAACCCGCTGGTCCGGCAGGACCTGGAAATTCTCATCAAGTCCGTGGATGACCAGCTCGAGTCCAACGCCCTGAACGAGCGTCTCATTTTGCCCTATCTGGACGTGGCCCAGCTGGTCTTCTTCGGGGAGTTCAGCCTGCTCGACGACCAGATTGATGCCGCCCGCCGCCCCGCCGCGCTGGTGCGCTTGCAGCGCTACACCGGCTTGGCCGCCGGCAGCACGCCCGTCACGGAGCTGGCCAAGGCCCGTTATCTGGCCAAGGCCCGCGAGCCCGGCCTGCTGCCGCCATACAAAGGGGAATTGGAGAAGCATCTCGACGCCATCCCGCGCTACGCCGGCGGGATTCGCCAGCTCTACGCAAAATACGGCATCGACAAGCTGGACGGCGCCTCCGCCGCCCTCGACCGGCTCGATGTCCAATTTCGCGACTATGCCGCGTGGATCCGCACCTCCCTCCTCCCCGCGGCCCGGGCCGACTTCCGCCTGCCGGCGGCCGTCTACGCCGACAACCTCAAGAACATCGGCCTCGATATTCCCCCGCAGGAGCTGATGAAGAAGGCCCAGCTGGCCTTTGCCGAGATCCGCAACGAGATGCGCACCCTGGCACCCCTGGTGGCCAAGGACCATGGCATCGCCGACACGGATTACCGCGCCGTCATCCGCGCCCTGAAGAAAGAAAAACTGACCCAAGCCGAGGTGGAACCCTATTATCGCGAGGTCATCGGCAAGATTGAGGAAATCATCCGGCGCGAAAAGATCCTCACGCTGCCCGACCGCCCCATGCTGATGCGCCTGGCCTCTGAGGCGGAGAATGCCGCCCAACCGGCGCCCCATTTCCAGCCGCCCCCGCTTATCGCGGGCAAGAATGAGCAAGGCGTATTCGTTCTCACCACCAGCAACCCCGACACCTCGGGCCAAGGGGCCGCCGGCTACGACGACTTCACGTACAAGGCCGGCGCCTGGACACTGACCGCCCACGAAGGCCGCCCCGGCCACGACCTGCAGTTCGCCGCCATGGTCGAACGCGGCGTTTCGCTGGCGCGCAGCCTGTTTGCGTTCAACAGCGTCAACGTCGAAGGCTGGGCGCTGTACGCCGAGGCAGAAACCAAGCCGTTCGAGCCGCTCGACGGCCAGCTGATCGCGCTGCAGCACCGGCTCATGCGCTCGGCCCGTGCCTTCCTCGATCCGATGCTCAATCTCGGCCTCATCAGCCGCGAGCGCGCCCTTGAGATCCTCACGCAGGAGGTCTGCCTCTCCGACGGCATGGCGAATCAGGAAGTTGACCGCTACACCTTCCGGGCGCCCGGCCAGGCCTGCGCTTATTTCTATGGCTACACCAAGCTCATGGAGCTGCGTACCGCCACCGAGATCGCGCTGGGAGCAAAATTCAACCGCCAGGCGTTTAACGACTACCTGATCGGCCAGGGTCTCCTGCCCCCCGAACTGCTGGCCAAGGCCGTGCGCGAGCAGTTTATCCCGGCGCAGTTGAAGCTGTGACCGGCCAGAGGCTCAGGCGTCGGACTTGGCGGGCTTCCCGGTCTGGTCCTTGATGGCGGCGAAATTCCCCTCCTCGCAGTAGTGGACAAAACCCTCGGTCACCGACTTCAAATCCTCCCACCGGCGGCGGATGGCCTTGGCTTCATCCTGGGAAATGGCGTTGTCCGAGGCCGCCACGGCTATGACGCCCAGCATGTCGGCAAATTCCTGGACGATGCTGTTGGTGGAAGGGATCAGCTGCTTCGCGCTCGGCTTTACCTTGGGATTGTGGATGAAAAAACCGCCGCCGAGCTCGCAGACCCACTGGGGGATGCGGACATCACCCGTGATCCGCAGCAGCTGCTCGATCCGGTCCAACGGGTTGTTCGCCCCGCTGCCCGCCGCCTCATCCGGCGGCTCGGCCCACTTGTAGATCAGGGAGAGGGACAGGCCCATCTCGGCCGCAATTTGCTTCGCACTCGTCTTTTTCAGCACTTCCTTGAGCAGCTCGTGGGATTGCATGGGGTGAGATTACGGCAACCCGGCCGCTCCAAGGCAACCCTCGATAGGCCGAGCCGCCACCCTGCGGAATATGTCAAAGTTCGCCCATTTTTTCGTGTCCTTCTGCGGGGCTTTATGGCAAAGGTGCCTTTCTCTTTTTTATGAATATACACGAGTATCAGGCCAAGGCTCTCTTTGAAAAATTCGGCGTGCCCGTCCCCAAGGGCGCCGTCGCCACCACCCCTGATGAGTTCATCAACGCGCTCGCCCAGCTGCCGGAGGGCCCGACCATGGTGAAATCCCAGATCCACGCCGGCGGCCGGGGCAAAGGCACGTTCACCGATGGCTTCAAGGGCGGCGTCAAATTCTGCAAGACCAAGCACGACGCCAAGGAAATGGCGGCCAAGATGCTCGGCAACACCCTCGTCACGGTCCAGACCGGCCCGGCCGGCCGCAAGGTCCAGACGATCTACTTCACCGTCGCGAGCGACATCAAGAAGGAGTACTACCTCGCCATTTTGCTCGACCGCGTGAGCTCGAAGCCCGTGATCGTCGCCTCGACCGAGGGGGGCGTGGAGATCGAGAAAGTCGCCCACGAGACGCCCGAGAAGCTCTTCAAGATCCTGGTCGACCCGGCCTACGGCCTCGCCGATTTCCAAGTGCGCGAACTCATTTTCAAGCTGGGCTTCACCGGCGTCGAGGCGAAGAACGCCGGCAAGCTGATCCGCAATCTCTACACCGCCTTCTGGGAGACCGACGCCGCAATGATTGAGGTCAACCCGCTCATCACCACGCCCACCGGCGATGTCCTCGCCCTCGATGCCAAGGTCTCCTTCGACTCCAACGCCCTCTATCGTCACCCCGAAATTGTCGCCCTGCGCGACCTCAACGAGGAAGACCCCAAGGAGATCGAGGCCTCCAAGCATTCGCTCAGCTACATCGCGCTCGACGGCAACATCGCCTGCCTCGTCAACGGCGCCGGTCTCGCGATGAGCACCATGGACATCATCCAGCACTACGGTGGCACGCCCGCCAACTTCCTCGACGTCGGCGGCGGCGCCTCCAAGGAACAGGTCATCGCCGCGTTCAAGATCATCCTCGGCGACAAAAACGTGAAGGGCATCATGGTTAATATTTTCGGCGGCATCATGGACTGCAACGTCATCGCCCAGGGCATCGTCGCCGCCGTCAAGGAGGTCGGCCTCCAACTCCCGCTCGTCGTGCGTCTGGAGGGCAACAACGTCGCCGCCGGCAAGGCCACCCTCGCCGCCTCCGGCCTGGCCCTCGTCTCCGGCGACACCATGGCCGACGCCGCCCAGAAGATCGTGAAGCTCGTCGCGTGACGCGACGAGCGGTTGAAAGTTGAGAGTTGAAGGTTGAAAGCCCGCAACTCAAGACCGCCAACCCTCCTTCAACTTTCAGCCTTCAACTTTCAACTCTCCTCAAATGTCCATTCTCATCACTCCCACCACCAAGATCATCGTCCAGGGCATCACCGGCGACTTCGGCGGCCGCCATGCCAAGCTCTCCCTCGACTACGGCACCCAGGTCGTCGCCGGCGTCACGCCCGGCAAGGGCGGCCAGTTCTTCGAGCACGGCACCCACCAGGTGCCGATCTATAACTCCGTCGCTGACGCGGCCAAAGCCACCGGCGCGCGCGTCTCCGTCATCTTCGTCCCGCCGCCCTTCGCCGCCGATGCCATTCTGGAGTGCGTCGATGCCGGCCTCGATCTCGCCGTCGCCATCACCGAGGGCATCCCGATCAAGGACATGATCCGCGTGAAGCGCGCCATGCAGGGCAGCAAGACCCGCCTGCTCGGGCCGAACTGCCCGGGCATCGTGACGCCGGGCGCCGGCAAGGACTCCTCCGGCGGCTGCCGCATCGGCATCGCCCCGGGCTACATTCACAAGCAGGGCCACGTCGGCGTTGTCTCCCGTTCCGGCACCCTCACCTACGAGGCGGTTTTCCAGCTGACCTCGAAAAACATCGGCCAGACGACCTGCGTCGGCATCGGCGGCGACCCGGTCAACGGGACCAACCATCTCGATGTCATCAAGCTCTTCAACGCCGACCCGGAGACCCACGGCATCATTTTGATCGGCGAAATCGGCGGCAACGCCGAGGTCGAGGCCGCGCGCTGGATCAAGGCAAACTGCCAGAAGCCCGTGGCCGGATTCATCGCCGGAGCCACCGCCCCGGCGGGCCGCCGCATGGGCCACGCCGGCGCGATTGTCGGCGGGGCGGAGGACACCGCCGCCGCCAAGATCGCCGTATTCAAGGAATGCGGCATCGAGGTCGCCGTCACCCCCTCCGACATGGCCGATGCCCTGCTGCGTTCGGCCAAGGCCAAGGGAGTGACGCTAAGTTAAACCGGCGCCAGCCGATCGGACGAAAGGCCGCGCTGATCCCGCCGCCGGTTGGGTCACGCTCGCACCGTGGGCATGGCCTGCAGCCGGTACCTGCGCGGGCTCACGCCGAAGCGCCTCCGAAAGAGCGCGTAAAAATGCGAGAGGTTGTTCAGACCGCAATCCAGCGCAATTTCCACGATGGGGCGCGCCGTTTCGGCCAGCTGCCGGGCGCTGTAGTCCAGCCGCGCCTTGTTCACGATATCCGTCGGTGTCAGCCTCAGCCAGCGCACGGTTGCGCGCGCCACGTGCGACGGGCTGCGTCCGGCCAGCTGCGCCAGCTCCGGGGTGCCGCCGCTGAAATGCTCCGGCCGCCTGATGTCCGCGCAGGCCCGCTCCAGCCACTCCGGGATCAGTTCCACGCCCACCGGCGACTTGCGCAGGAACATCGGCAATTCCATCAGAAACCCATCCAAGGTGAGGCGCGACCGCTCCGGTGCCGCCAGCCGCTCCGCCCAGTGCGCCAAGCCCGCCTGCGCCTTGCCGCCCACCCGCCACACCCGCGGCACCAGCGAAGGACCGAACCAATCGCGCTGGCCCTTGAAGTAGCGCCGGCGCACCTCCGCCCACGCCCGGCCGGGAAACGCCAGGTTGGCAATGCGCAACGGGGCGGCCGCCGATCCGGTCACCCGGTGCCGGTCCTGCGGCCGGATCAGATGCAGTTGTCCGGCCTGCAACGCCGCAACCTGCCCGTTGAGATAATGCTCGCCCCGGCCCTGGGTCACCCAGAAGACCTCATGGTAGTCGTGGTCATGGTACCGGGCGGCATTGTCTGAGGTCAGCCCGGTTTGGGCAAAGTGGTAGGCTTCGCCCGGCCGCACGAAATCGGCGAGTTTGAAATGGACGCATGTCAGCCGCATCTAGGCAATATAACACAATAAAGTGCGCTTTTATGGCAAGATTTCCCGTCCATATGGTGATATAACACAAGCATATGGTCTCTCCCACCCTTACGCCCGGCCCCGCCCATCACCGGCTCACGCCCGAGCAGGTCGCACAATACAACCGCGAAGGTTACCATGTCTTCGACCAGGCGGTCTTCCCGCCCGCCAAGTTTTCCGGTTTGAAAAACTGTTTCGAGCAGATCCTCCACAACCTGCCGGACGATGTCAGGCCCGAGTCCATGGACGTGCCGCACTTCCAGCACCCCGAGCTCTTCGAATGGCTTTTTGCCGACGAGGTGCTGAATCTCGTCGAGCCCATCATCGGTCCCGATATCGCACTCTTCTCCAGTCATTTCATCTGCAAGCCCCGCGGCAATGGCAAGCGGGTGCCGTGGCACGAGGACTCCCATTACTGGAAGACGATGATCACGCCCATGGAGGTCGTCACCGTGTGGCTCGCGATCGATCCGTCCACCCGGCGCAACGGCTGCATGCACGTCATCCCGCGCACGCACAACACCGGCAAGCAGGGTTTCTCGGATTACGATGACTTGCAGCCGGGCGAAGCCGTGTTCCCGGATGAAATCAAGGCCGCCCAGCGCGACAACTCCCGCGCCATCCCGATCGAACTGCAGCCCAATCACTGCAGCCTCCACGATGGCCGCATCATCCATGGCAGTGAGCCCAACACCAGCGACATCCGGCGTTGCGGCTACACGATGCGCTACATAAGCAGCCGGGTGCGGGAAAACCACGAAATGGCGGGCACCTATCACAACATCTACCTCGCCCGCGGCCGCGATCTGGCCGGCAACATCTACGGCGACCCAGCCAAGGCCTACCCCGAACTCGCCCGCTTCCGCGCCAAGCACGGCAAGAACGGCCATTGAACCGGAGCGGTGGTCAGCGGGGCATGACGATCTCCAGCTTCACCTTGCAGCCGAGCGCGGCGGCGGTGCGCACCAGCGTCGTCAGGGTGAGCGACGTGTTCATCGGATCCAGCGTCCGGTTCAACGCCGCCCGGCTTGTCTCCAGGGTCTGGGCCAGTTCGGAGAGGGTCAGCCCACGTCGTTCCATCTGGCGGGCCAGGGTCGCGGCAATCACCTGCTTTAATCGCGCCGTTTCCGGCTCCCAGTAGATCCCTTCCTCCCGCAAGTGCTCCACTGACTTCTCCTCAAATCGCAGCCGCTTGTCCGTGTTCATGCCAATATCGTGGCCCAAGGACGGCCGCATGACAACCTCTCTGTATCATTTAAG
Organism: Opitutia bacterium; assembly: GCA_037128315.1. Classification (GTDB taxonomy): domain Bacteria; phylum Verrucomicrobiota; class Verrucomicrobiia; order Opitutales; family Opitutaceae; genus Lacunisphaera. Next base: position 12,262 of record JBAXWQ010000040.1, read on the forward strand.
ATACATAATTATTTTTCCCCCGACCCGTTGTCTCGCTAAACCATCCCATTGCAGTCATTTGCCGCATCCCGCCTGCCGCGCGGAAGTTTTCCTAAAATTCTTCTGGCCTAAGCCCCGGGAGTTTGCACGCTTCGCCTTGCATCAGGAAAGGATCGACTGGCAACAGTCGGTTCTGCCAACCGGGTCTAGGAGTGATCACGGTGGTTTCGAGTGACGCGAGTCACCCGGATGTGAGAGGGGTCAAACCCTCTAACAAAAAAACTCCTCCAAAAAGCGAAAAAGCCGCCTGATGTCCTCAGGCGGCTTTTCGTTTTTAGGAAAACCCTGATGCGGGAACGATTAATTAAAACTCAACCGCTCACGCATCATGTCCAACGTCATCACCCTCGCCGCCCTTCGCATCAGCGAAGCAAATCCCAACCACCACCTCTGGAACAACAACGGAACGTGGTTTCTGCATTACACGGTCTACCCGACCTCCTTCACCAAGGAGCGCATCCGCCGCTCCCTGGGGACCAAGGATGTCAAGGTCGCCCGCGAGCGTCGTGACCAGTTTTTCAATCACCTGGCCAAGCAGGCCAGCGCCCCCGTCGTCTCGGGGCAGGTCGCCGTCGCCTGATCGCCTTTCAGCCATAGAAAACCACCAGGGGCATGCCGCGAGGCATGCCCCTTTTCATTGGCCGGTCGCGTAGAGTGTCTCTTCAACCTCAATTAATGGAATTCATATTGTCATTCTGAGCGCAGCGAAGAATCCACGGCAACAGTGCTAGCGCCACACGCGTAGGCATGGATCCTTCGCTGCGCTCAGGATGACATATGGATTTGCAGATGTGCTATAATCCCGCCGGCCGCCAGCCCAGCCTGAGCAGGATGGACTGACGCTTCGCTTGCTGCGCCCTGCCTCACGGAATCCGCAGTTGCATGCCGACGCGGAGGGCGCTGGAGCCCTGCAGGACGTCACGGTTGGCGTTGAAAATCTCCTGCCAGCGGTTCGGCGTGCCGTAATAGCGCAGACTGATGCGGGAGAGCGAATCGCCCTCGGCGACGGTGTGATACCGCGCCTCGGCCGCCGGCGTGGGTGACACCGTGACCGGTCGCACCGGCACCGTGCCACCGGCGGCGATCGTCGAAGCCGGGGTGCCCAGCCGGGCCGCGGACGCGATCTGGTCAAGGGTGCCCTGGGCCTGGTTGAGGCGGGCCGCCAGCGCTCCGTTCTCGTTGCGCAGCTGGGTGATGATCGCCACCCGCTCGCGTTCCTGCGCGGTGCTGGTTTCCACGATCCGGGACTGGGCCGTGCGGGCGTTCTCCAATTCGCGGCGCAACTGCCCAAGTTGGGCGGTTACGGCATCAATGTTCTGTTGCGCCCCGCGATCGGCCTCCACCCGTTGCTGCTCCGCTGTGCGCACGCTCGCGGTCAGACGGTTGATGTCCGCCCGATAGGATTCCACCAACCGGCGCATATCCTCGCGTTCCGTTTCCAGCTTGGTGTTGATCTGGGTCAGTTCCGCCGCCGTGGCGCTGTGTGATTCGGAGGCCTTTTCCGCCTCCGCCGTCCGATTCTGCAAGGCCAGCAGGTCGGCCTGGGCCTTGTCCGCCGCCTGTTTGCTGGCCGCCGCCTGGGCGGTGACCTCGGCCGATTGCTTCTGCAGTCCTTCCAACTCCTGCTGGGTCTTGACCAGCTGGGTGCCCACCGCCTCCAGTCGTTCCTGCAGGGCGGCTTTTTCGTCGGCCAGGCCCGGCATGATGCTGGCCACTTTATGCGCATCGTCCAATTGCTGCTTCAAGGCCTCCCGCTCACCCGTGATTCGTTGCAGCTCATCGGCCAGCTTTCGATTCTGCCGGCGCATCTCCTCGGCCGCCGCCGTCAGGTCGCCGAGCTTCGATTGCATCTGGTCGTACTGGTCCTTGTCGACCGTCGGTTGCTCCGACTGCTTGGCATTCACCAGGGCGCGATTGGCATCGGTCAGCGACTTGTTCGTGTCGCGGGTGCGCTGCAACTGGGCGGCCATGGTGGCGATCTCCTTCGCGGTGTTGCTGCGCTCGACCTCCATCTGGCCCTCGATTTCCTTGATGTGCGCCTGCAGCGTGCTGATTTCCATCTGGTAGGCGTCGGGCCGGGCCGCCGTGACCGCCTGGGACTGGGCGGCCAGGGCCGCGGCGGTGGATTTCCGCTCATTTTCCAGATCCTTTTCCAGCCGGTCATTGGCCGCGGTCAGTTCGGCCACGGTGACGGTGAGCTTCTCGACGCTCTGGCTGGCCTCCGCCAATTCACCCTGCAGTTTCTTGGTGTCGTCACCCCCGCGCGTGCGAATGGTCCGGGCCGCCTCCAACTGCTTTTCCAATTCTGCCGCCCGGGCCTCGCTTAGCTGGCGCGCCTGCCCGGCCGCGGCGAGCTGCTGTTTCACCGGCTCAAGGCCAGCCGCGTATTCGGCAGATTTTTTCTGGGTTGCCTCCAACTCCTGCTCCAGGGCCACCACGCGAGCCTGGACCTGCTGCAAGCCGGAATGGGCGCTGTCGGCCTGGGCCGCCAAGGTCTTGTTCTCCGCCATCACCTGCTCGAGGCGGGTCGTATCATTGGTGGCGGTGCGCCGGAGTCCGTCGAGCTCCGTGCGCAGACGGTCGGCCTCACCGGCGTCCGGCTTGGTCGCCTTGAGCTCACCGACCCTGGCCTCGCTCAACTGGCGCGCCTGCTCGGCGGCGGCAAGTTGCTGCTTCAGGTCCGCCAATCCCGTGGATTGATCGGCCGATATTCTCTGCGCCTGGGCAAGTTCCACTGTCATTGCCGCCACGCGTGCTTGGGCCTGCCCCGCACTGTCATGCTCGCTGGCCACCTGGGCAACCAGCGCCTTGTTTTCCGCCAGCACTTGCTCCAGGCGCGCCGTCCCATCGGCGGCCGTGCGCCGGAGCGCGGTCAGTTCCTCGCGAAGTTGATCGGCGGCCGCACTCCCCTGCCGGACCAATTGCAACTCGCGTTGGGCGTCAGCCAGCAAGGCTTTCTGTTGCGCCAGTTCCTGGGCGCTGCCGGTGGCCGCCGTCTTCAGTTCATTGGCGGCGGCGCTGGCGCTGGCTGAAGCCTGCAGGGCCTCCGCCAGCTGCTGCTTCAAATCGGCCATCCCGGCGGTGCCCCCCGCGGAGTTCTTTTGCGCCTGGCGCAGCTCGTTTTCGAGACTGGCGACACGGGCCTGGGCCTGCTGCGTGTCGCTGCGCTCCTTGGTGGCCTTGGTGGTCAGGGCTTGGTTTTCCCGGATCAGGCCTTCGGCTTGATCCCGCATCTCGGCCAACTGCTGTTTGAGCGGACCGGTCTGGTCCGCCGCCGGCTTGGCCTTCTGGGCGGCGAGCGCCTCTTCCGCCAGACGGGCGCGGTCCGTCAGTGCGTGATTTTCAGTGCTGAGCTGCTGCAGCATGCGCTCCTGCGCCTCCCGTTTGCCCGCTTGGTCGGCGGCCTGTTGTTCCGCCTGAGCCAGTTTCTGCTGCAGCGCGCCCAATTCGGCCGCGAGCGACTGGGAAGAGGTGGTCTTTTCCTCCAGGAGCTGGGCGAGACCGGCCTTGTCGGCCTGCAGGGCCTGGAGCTGTTGCTGCGCCTGGGCCAGCTCGGCCGCCGGGGCGGTGCTGGGGGCGGATCCGCGGGGGGCTTTCTCCAATTCGGCCACGCGGGCGGCGAGACGACTGTTTTCCGTCTGTAAACGGTCGGCTTCCTGCGCGGCGAGCGCGACCTTGCTGGTCAACTGTCCCAACTGATCGTTGGCCGAGTCGGCGGACTGCCGGGTGGACTGCAATTGCTGGATCTGCCCGTTCAACCGGGTGATTTCCGCGCGGGCCTCACCCAGCTGGCGGGCAAGATTCTCCGCGTCGCTGACAGCCACATCGCGCTGACCCTGCAGCCGGGTGTTATTGGTATCGACCCGCTGATTCTCGGTGCGCATCTCGGCGGAGGCGGCATTGTCGCCGGCCCCGGCGACCACCGGGGCGGATTTGCCGCTCGGGTTGCGCAAGGTGCGCAACTGCTGGTTGAGGGAGAGCAATTCCCGGGTCGAGCGTTTCACCTCATCATTCAAGCGGGCATTGTCGCGCTGCAGGTTGGCGAGGATAGCATCCTTGTCGCCCCCGGGCCCGGCCGGTTTGCCCGGAGCCGAGCTGGACGGCACCGGCTGGGCGGCAGCCAAGGCCTCGTTTTCGCGCTGCACCCGCGCCGCCGTTTCCGCCAGTTGCTGGTTGGTCTGCTTTAATTGGTCCACGGCCCCCGTGGTCACGGCCAGCTTGTCGGTCAAGGCGGCGATTTCCTGCTCAAACTTGCTCGCGTCCACCGGCGCGGAAACGCCGGCCGGACCGGCCGGGCCGGCGGCCTTTTGCTGCGCCAGCTGCTGCTGCGCGTCCTTGACCTGCAGGACAAGCACCGCGGCTTCCCGCTCGGCCACGGCCTTGTCGGCGGTGAGGGCCTGGACCTCGGCGACCAGCCGGCGACTTTGCTCGCGCAATGGTTCGATCAATTTGGCGGCCTCGCCGCTTTTGTTCAGTTCCTGCTCAAGGCGGGCCTTCTCGAGTTCCAGCCGCTGGTTGGACTCGGCAAACTGACTGTTCGCCAGGCGGGCCTGCTCAAGGGCGGCCGCCAATTCATTTTCCCGGGCGGAAACGGCCGGGTTCGGGGTGATCCCCGATCCCGCCGGGGCTGTCAGCGGGACAGGCCAAGACTTGCCGGCCTTGTGCTCAGCCAGCAGCTGGGTCGCCGCAGCGCGTTGCTCAGCGGAGAGTGACTTCGCCACAAACTCGCGGGCGGCCGGATTGGAGCCATTTTGCGCCGCCAGGCTGAGCCAAAAGAAAGCCTGCACCGGATCCTTGGCCAGTCCGCCGCGACCTTCGGAGACCATGACCCCGTAATTGTTTTGGGCGGAGGCAAAGTTCTGCTCGGCGGCCCCCCGGTAGTAGGCAGCGGCGGCGGCATCGTTCTTTTGCACCCCCCGGCCATCCTCCAGGAGCAAGCCGAGATTGTATTGGGCCGGGACAAAGCCGCGATCGGCCGCCTGTTTGTACCAGCGCGCCGCCTGGGCCTCGTCCTTTTTGACCCCCCGGCCCGCCTCATAGGAAAGGCCAAGATTGAATTGCGCCTCCAAGACGCCTTTTTCAGCCGCCTGCTTGTACCACAAGTTGGCCTCGAACAAGTCCTGGCCGACGCCGCGACCCGACGAATACATGTTGCCGACATTGAACTGCGCGGCAGCGAAGCCCTGCTCGGCCGCCATGAGGTAAAACTTGAATGCCTGCCGCTCATCAACCGGCACGCCCCGGCCGAGTTCGGAGGCCAGACCAAGGTTGAATTGTGCCGGGGCGAATCCCTTTTCCGCCGCCAGGCGATACCATTTGGCCGCCTCGGCGAAGTCCTGCTTCACTCCCAGCAGGGCGCTGGTGTAAGCATTGCCCAGGACATTCTGGGCATCCGGGTCCGCCGCTTCCGCCTTGGCCCGGATGTCCTTCAGGTCAGCAGCCGGCGCGGACTGGGCGCAGGCCGGACTCAGCCCGAACGCACCCCCAAGCAGCAGGCC
>JBAXWQ010000400.1:0-1881 GCA_037128315.1 Opitutia bacterium
GTCGGGAATAGAATCACCGTCGCTGTCCCGGTAGTAGTCGGTCGGGGTCCCAACCCTCCATGGGCCGAAGTCGCGGGTTTGAGCGGCCAATCCGGTCAGGGTATAAAGCGGTGAATCCCCGTACGCGACCGAGGCGCTGAACGACGGCCCGTCGAAGGCCCGGACGTAGACTCGGGCGCCGGAGGGCAAGGCGTGGCTGAACAACTTCTTAAACTGACCCGCATCGGACGGCACCCCGCCTTCGCCGAACGCGCCCCACGGCAGGCCGTAGTCGGCCCCGTAAAGAAGCTTGTCGTCCCCGCTAACCTGGCCGTTCACCGCAGGCGGATCTGGAATCCCGTCTGATCCCGCATAGATGACCTCAAACAAGCCGGAAGTGGGGCCGCCGTCGCCGCGCAGGTACTGGCCCAGCCAGTTCGTGACGCCCACGCCGGACAGCGCACACTTCGCCATGAGCGTATTGGTGGAGACCGCCGCCGCGGTCACCCCGTTCACGACAAACGGCATGTCCTGCTGCCCCAGCAGTTGCAGGCCGGATCGGGCCAGATGCGACAACTGAACCGTCGGGTTCTTGAAATTGCCGATACTGCCAAGGGCCATACCCGCCGAGGCGCCGTTGGTCAGGCCGCCCGGCAGCAACGTGCCGTAGCCGATTGGAACGCCCGACGCAAAGGACACGCCCGGTTCAGGAGACTCGAGTTCACCCTTCAAACCGGAATACGTGTTCGTGGTGGAGTTGTAGGCGGTCAACGTGAGCGAGTTCGTGGACGCAGCCGGTCCGTTGCTGGGGGTATAGCCGACCACCCAGACCCCGGGATCGCGGTCGCTGACCATTGCGAAGTCGTCAACATACAAGCCTGCGCAATCGGGATAATACCCGAAAGCGTTGAACCGGACCTGCAAGGTGCGGTTGCCGAAAATCTCATTGTCGAGGGCGACGGTCTGGTGGACCCACTCGCCCGCCGTTTCGTAGAAGACTGGGCCGTAATCTCTCTCCGGCGTCACGTCGTACTAGCCGTTGCCCGGATTGACCTCGAGGAATCCATAGGCGCCAATACCGCACAACATCCAGAAATCGAACGTGGGGTTGGGCCCCACGGGAAGGAGAGGACTCGTCAGTCGCGCATCCGCCATATTCTCGGGAGTCGCCCCGTCAAGCGTGACGGACCAGCAATTGCTGGGACTGTAAGCCTCCGGCACGTCGTCCAGATCGGCAGGCAAGTAGGTCGGAACCCCCCATTTCCAGCCCCGCGTGTCGATGACCGAGAATTTCTGCGTCGTCACGGTCCAGCCGCCCTGTCCGGCTTCCATGGTGTCTCTGAAATCGACCTTCGTGGCGGGCATCACATAGAGGCCGGGCCCGAAGCCTGCGGTCGGATTCCCGGCCAGATCCTTGACCGCGCCGGGCAGCACCGACAGCATGATCCGTCCCAGCCCCGTGGCATTGGTCACACTAACCCGGTACCGGAAGCCGGCGCCGGTTATTTGCGAGATGCCGATGCCGGGGACGGTGCTGCCGGCCAGGGTCAGGCCCGCCGCCGTCAAGGGCGTGACCGGTTCATTGAAGCGAACGAGGAAATACACCGTTGACCCGGTCCGGCCCAGCGCCTGAATCCAGCCGGTGGGGGCGTTCGTATCCGGCGCCGGATGGTGCGTGAACCGGATGGCGCATTCGTTGATCAGGGACGCTGTGTTGTAAGAGAACTGCTTACCCAGTGCGCCGAACTCGTCCTCGAGTCCGATCGATGCGCTGTTCCCGCACCCCAGTCCGGCATTGGATTCAGCGACGTCCTTGTACTGGAAGACAATGTCGTTGTCGTCGATCAACGTCGCGGACTCCTCGATGATCGCCTGATAAGTGAACCGGGCGCTCGTATCCGC
>JBAXWQ010000401.1:0-1880 GCA_037128315.1 Opitutia bacterium
AGCCCATCATTAAAAAGTAAGGCAGCACCTTCCAGCCCGTTAGCTGTGGTGCGCCAGGATCGGCGGTAGTTGGGTCCGCCCCAGACTGAACAGGCGGCTTCGATGGCAGTGGTCTTGCCTGACGAGCTGTCACCAACAAAATGCAGGCCGCCTCCCTCGGCGTTACTGCGTACCAGCAACGGCCCGGTGAAGGCTGCGGATAAGGCCAGCAGTAAAAGAGAATTACCAATAGCGAGTGCTGCAATTCCAGCTTGCCAGCCAGAGAGGGTACCTCCCTTGGTGTATTCATCGTGACCGCGTTCCCCGGACTGAAAGATCACATCTGAAGCACTTGGCCCGATCACGGTATCCGGCAACACGAATGAATCACCACACCAGCCTACTTGCAGCGCGCAGCGAACTCGGGTATCCGGCGGTTTGTCTTGCAGGTAGGTTGCCAGGAGATTTCTAGCCTTCATGGATGGGTCGATCTCAACCCCCATGCTCAAGAGTTCGCCACGCATCTCTTCCCCGGAACCGCGTAGCAGCTCCATCGGCATGGCCCACTCACGCCACGAACCTACTGTTGGCCGAAATCTCAGAAGACGCCCAAAGTTATTACCCTGCCCATCGAAGGTCACGGCCTTTATATAGAGCGGTGAACAGACCCAAATTTTTGTTGGGTTACCGTCCTTGTCGGTACCAAAATGCCAAACCCCGGGGCCGTATTTTGTCCCGCCGTGTTCCAGCAGGTCGTCGAAGACACGGAATGTTGGTCTGTCCCCCAGGGAAGGGATCGGGCTTTTCGCCTCGGCTGTGTCGGCTGTGTCGGCATGATTTTCTTCAGGCGACTCTGAGAATCCATTGTCGGCTGTGTCGGCTGTGTCGGTCGAAACATACTCCTCCCGTGTTGCCGGTTCACCGCGATAACTGCCAGTGCAACCGGCAACAGCTTTGTCGATGGTCATCCGGCCATAGGTTCGCCCGTCAGCCGCGTGCCGCTCATCCCACTTGGGACGCATCAACCCGGACTGGCGAAACAGCCGGTCGATCTGGTCGTGATTGCTGTTAGTCCACCAGGCCAGGATCGAACACAGGGAGAGATCGGCAGCAGAGTGGTCCTCACCATCGCCAACCCCAGACCATAGCCGGTCGAAGTTCGGCCCCTGTTTGCTGCGCCGAATGCGGATAATGAGGTCATCATCGTCCATATATAAGGAATGAGACCGAGGTGCATCCTTGGGCGATTTCTTGGCCTTGGCTTTGGCCCCGAAGATCTCGGCATGGATAGTGGCAAGCTCTTGGGTGCAGTCCCGGATGCTGTCTTCCCCGTTGAGACGGTGCCCGGTGATCGTGACGTACCGGCCAGTCTCATATAGTTCGACCTGACCCTTGCGCCTCCCTCCCTGTGGAAGTGAGCCTGTGGCGATCAGTCGAATCCCGGTGCCCGATGGGCTTACCTCGCAATAGGTCGGCAGCCGACCCGCCAGGGCGGCCATGCCTGGTTCGATGGACTTGGCGATGGGATCACGACATTTGTCGAGGTCGATCCCGACGAAATCGTCATTGGCAGTCAGGACAATGCCGATGCCGTCAAAGCCGCCGCCTTCGTAAGCGGTGATGGCTTTGGAGTAGCTAACCCAGGTTGACGGGTTGTCTACCTTGGCGAGATGACCATTGGGCTGATAGGGTGGCTTGGTGGCCTTGCCGTCACGTTCGACCCAGCGCCACAAAACCCAGCTCGGATGGGATTTGAGTTCCGGCGGGATGTTTTCTGGAAGGATAGGAAGGGTGTGGGGTTTGGTTTGATCGCTTCCATTGCTCATGGTGGCTACCTCTGAAAAAATGTTTGTATTTCAGCGGGCAACCGGATAGAGATAGCGATGTTGTAAAGAACAGCT
>JBAXWQ010000402.1:0-1870 GCA_037128315.1 Opitutia bacterium
GCACCCTCATTCGCGATGAGAGCGGTCGGGCCAAGGCCCACCTGAGCATCACCAGCGACATCACCGAGCAGAAGCGCCTGGAGGAGCAATTGGTCCGTGTGCAGCGGCTGGAGAACATCGGTTTGCTGGCCGCGGGCATCGCCCACGACCTCAGCAACATGCTCGCGCCCATGCTCATGGCTGTACCGCTCCTGCGGGAAACGGTGACGGATCCCGGTGCCGTGCGGATGCTGGATATCCTGGAGCGCAGTACGGAGCGCAGCTGCGCCCTGATCAGGCAGATCTTGGCCTTCTCCCAGGGGGCAGGCGGTGAGTCCCAGTTGGTGCAACTGCGGCACCTCCTGCGCGATATCAGCCTGTTCATGGCGGAATCCTTTCCGAAAAACATCAAGGTGGAGGAGGAGATCCCGGCCGATTTGTGGCCGATCAAGGCCAATCCTTCGCAGTTGCACCAGGTCCTGCTGAATCTGTGCGTCAACGCCCGCGATGCCATGGGCGCAGGAGGCAAGCTCTTCCTCCGGGCGGAAAATTGCTTCCTTGGGTCAGCCGAGGGGGCTGCGATCGAAGGCGGCCGGGCGGGATCGTTTGTGATGCTCCAGGTCGAAGACACGGGCACCGGTATTTCCCCGGAGGTGCTGGCCCGGATGTGGGAGCCTTTCGTCACCACCAAGCGCACCGGCAAGGGCACCGGCCTGGGACTGTCCACCGTACGCGGCGTCATCAAGAATCACGACGGCTTCATCCACTTGGCAACGACACAGGGCCGGGGGTCCTCCTTCCGGATTTACCTGCCGGCAGTTGATGCCAAGGGCGCGCCGTCCAGCATTTCTTCCTCCACGGCGCGCCGCGGCAACGGCGAACTGATCTTGGTCGTGGATGATGAAGCCCCGACCCGCGACATGATCAGCAACATGCTCACCCGGCATGGCTACCGCGTCCTCGTGGCCGCTGATGGCGCCGAAGCCACGGCTTTTTTTGCCAAGCACGTTACTCAGATCCGCCTCGTGATCTCCGACCTGAACATGCCCAATCTCGACGGGGTGATGCTGACCCGCGTGCTCAAGCGCATGAGCCCCAATGTCCGGGTGCTGGTCGTCAGCGGGATGCCTGCACCGGAGGAAACCCTGCCCGGTTCACTCCCCGGTGAATTTGCGGGAGCGTACCTGCGCAAGCCGTTCAAGGCGCAGGAACTGCTACGCAAGACCGCCGAGCTGCTGCAGCCAGCGACGGAGTCGCCAGCTGTGGGTTGAGCCGAGCGGGCGGGGCCGGGGAATGGGGTGCATCCCTCCACCGGGAAAAAGCTCGCGGCTCCGCGGGACTGCACCCAAACCGAAAGCTTACCCCTGAGTCAGCGCTGTCAGCCGGTTGCTCGCGCCCCCAATGCCGGCTGGCCGATGGCTCGCCGCAGCTATCCCCCTATGAATCCCCGCCGTGATTTTATCCGCACCACCGCGCTCGGTGCGACTGCCGCCACCGTCCTGCCGCGTTTTTTGGAAGGTGCGCCCTTGCCCGATTCTTCCAGTCACGCCGCCCCGCCCTCGTCGGCACCAAGGAGCGACCTAACGACCCGTCATCGCAATCTCTTCAACGGCGATACCTGCACCTATTTCTATCACCCCGAGATTTGGCAGCCAGAAGGCGGCCCTTATTCCGCCCGGGTGTTCCACAGCTACGTGACGATGCTGGCGGCCAACGGCATCGACACTTTCCTGATCAACGCCAACGCCTCGAAGGCGTGGTATCCCAGCAAGGTAATCCCGACGATTCTCGACGGGTACAAGCGGGGTGACCGTGAATTCTTCCGGGCGCACGCCATCTGCGTCGGCATCACCAAGCCCGACGAGGTGGAGGTGTTCATGGACAAGCAGGT
>JBAXWQ010000403.1:0-1862 GCA_037128315.1 Opitutia bacterium
TCACCTTCTTTGCGCACCAGATGATGGGGCCGAATGTAAAAGTGCGTTTCCGTCCACACTTTTTCCCGTTCACCGAACCGAGCGTGGAATACGATTTCTCCTGCCACGTCTGCGGAGGGGTGGGGTGCCGGGTCTGTAAACAGAGCGGATGGATTGAGATTTCCGGCGCCGGTATGGTCAATCCGAAAGTATTCAGCCGGGTGGGTTACGATCCCGAGGCCTGTACGGGCTATGCCTTTGGAATGGGCGTTGAACGTATTGCCATGATCAAGTTTGGAATCGAAGATATTCGAATGCTGTACGAGAACGACATTCGTTTTCTGTCCCAGTTTGCATGAGGGGTGCGCGATGAAGGTGCCGTTGAGTTGGTTGAAGGATTATGTCGATATAGATCTGAGCCCGAAGGATGTGGCCGCACTGCTGACCTTCTCCGGCACCGAAGTGGAAGGCGTGGTGACGCTGGGCGGAGACTTCACGGGTATTGTGGTGGGGGAGGTCCTGTCCGTTGCCCGCCACCCGAATGCTGACCGCCTGACGGTGTGCCAGGTCAGCAACGGGGCGGAGACGGTGACGGTGGTCTGCGGAGCCCCCAATGTGGCCGTTGGCGCCAAGGTTCCGCTTGCCCCCATCGGTGTGACGCTGCCCAGCGGCCTGAAAATCAAAAAGGCCAAGGTGCGCGGCGTGGAATCGTTCGGCATGCTGTGCGCCGAGGATGAACTCGGGTTGTCCGGGGATCACGGGGGGCTGATGCTCCTCCCGCCGGAGACGCTGACCGGCACGCCTTTCACCGAGATCGCCGGTCCGCCGGAAACGGTGCTGGAGTTGGAGGTGACGCCCAACCGTCCCGATTGCCTGAGCATGATGGGCATTGCCCGCGAACTCGCCGCGTTATTGGGCAAACCGTTGCGCCGGCCCGAACCCGTCTTGAGGGACGGGGGGCGGGCGGTGGAGAGTTTGGTGTCGGTGTCGATTGAGGATCCCGCGGGTTGTCCGCGGTACACCGCCCGGGTAGTGTCCGATATTGCCATCGCGCCGAGTCCGCCGTGGATGCAGCGGCGGTTGACGGCGGCGGGCGTTCGTCCCATCAATAATGTGGTGGATATCACCAACTACGTCATGTTGGAGTGCGGTCATCCGTTGCACGCGTTCGATTACGATTTACTGGAGGGGCGTCAAATTGTGGTGCGGCGGGCGCGTGTTGGGGAACAGATGAGCACCCTGGATGGGGCGGCGCGGGAGGCGGACCCCGAGATGCTGATGATCGCCGATGCGGCGCGAGCGGTGGCGGTGGCGGGTGTGATGGGCGGGGCCGGCAGCGAGATCCGCGATGTGACCCGGACGGTGCTGATTGAAAGCGCGTTCTTCAAACCTGCCGGTATTCGCAGGACTTCCAAGCGGCTGGGGTTATCCTCGGAATCGTCCTATCGGTTCGAGCGCGGGGTGGATCTTGAGGGGGTGGAGTGGGCGAGCCGGCGCGCGGCCCAGTTGATGGGCGAATTGGCGGGGGGCGTCGTGGCAACGGGCGTGATTGACTGCTTCCCTGGAAAACCGGTGCGCACGAGGATCGGGATGCGGTTCCAACGGGCTCGGGATTTGCTGGGCGTGGACCTTTCCAATGCCCGGATGGTTGAAATTCTTGAGGCGCTTGACCTGAAGGTCCGGGCACAGGATGAAGCGCGGTGTGAGGTGGAAATTCCCGCACGCCGCGTCGATCTTGAGCAGGAGGCTGACCTGATTGAGGAACTGTCCCGTATTCACGGGTTGGACAAGGTGCCGTCGCCCTCGCCCAGGGCCATTATCATTCCGGGCGCCGACGACGCGTTGACCCGTTCCCTGCTGGCGTGCCGTGGGCGCTTGGTCGG
>JBAXWQ010000404.1:0-1858 GCA_037128315.1 Opitutia bacterium
TGGCCGTCCCGCATCGATCTGGGGCTTGATGCCGTGCGTGACATCGTCGGCCGGGTCTGGATCTACGTGCTGCTCGGCATCGCGGTCGGGGCCGGGATCCATGGCTACGTCCCCGAGAACTTTATGGCTGCGATCATGGGCAAGGGCGCCTGGTGGTCGGTGCCCCTCGCGGTCCTGATTGGCATCCCGATGTATTCCAATGCGGCGGGTATCATTCCCATTGTGCAGGCTCTGCTCGGCAAGGGAGCCGCCCTCGGGACGGTGCTGGCCTTCATGATGTCGGTCATCGCGCTGTCGCTGCCCGAGGCGATCATCCTGCGCAAGGTTCTCAAGCCGCGCCTGATCGCGACCTTCTTCGGCATCGTCGCCCTCGGCATCATGTTCGTCGGATTCCTTTTCAACGCCCTCCTTTAACCCCACTAATTATGAAAAAACTACAAATTCTCGGCACGGGCTGCGCCAAGTGCCAAGCCCTCACCCATAACGCGGAAACCGCGGCCAAGGCCCTGGGTGTCCCGTATGAACTGATCAAGGTCACGGAGATTCCTGCCATCATGAAGTTCGGCGTCATGTCGACGCCGGCACTGGTCGTGGATGGCGTGGTGAAGTCTCAAGGACGCTTGCTTACGCCCGAACAAATCAAATCCTTTCTTGCCTGACAACCCATGTCACACCGTCATTTCTCCTCTCTCCGTCTACTCATTCTCACCCTCGGCCTCTTCGCTGCTGCTACCTTGGGTTGGGCCGCAACGCCGACCTTACTCCCGCGGTTCGTCGATTTGGGTGCCGACAAATGTATCCCGTGCAAAATGATGATGCCGGTCTTGGCCGAGCTCACTCGCGACTACAAGGGCCAGCTCGATGTGGTTTTCTTCGATGTCTGGAAGGACCGGTCCAAAGGAGAGGAGTATGGCATTCATCTGATCCCCACCCAGATCTTCTTCGATGCCACCGGCAAGGAGGTCTATCGCCACGAGGGATTCATTTCCAAGAAAGAGATTCTAGCCAAGTGGGCTGAGTTGGGCATCAACCTGTCCGCTCCGGCGAAAGCCAGCTGACCGCTGTGGAAACACTGTTTACCACGCTGACGGAGGCCATTTCCGGGACACCGTTGGTTGCGATTGCGGCGGCCTTTGCCTGGGGAATCCTGAGCATCATCCTCAGCCCCTGCCACCTCTCAAGTATCCCTTTGATTGTCGGGTTTCTTCAGGGTCGTGAGCAGGTTTCCCCTCGCCGGGCGGCCGCCCTGTCGACGCTGTTCGCCATCGGGATTCTGCTGTCGATTGCCCTCATCGGAGCCGCTACCGCGGCCGCCGGCCGCATGTTAGGCGACCTGGGCCGGTGGGGTAACTACGGCGTCGCGGGAGTATTCTTCATTTTCGGCCTGCACCTGCTGGGCGTGCTGCCCCTGCCAGATGCTTGGCAGCCGGCGCCGAATCAACCTCGGCGCGGCCCGCTCGGGGCCTTTCTCTTCGGTCTCATCTTCGGGGTCGCCCTCGGCCCTTGCACCTTCAGCTTCATGGCGCCGGTCCTTGGCCTGACCTTCAGTATCGCAGCAACAGCGCCTTTGTTTGCGGCGGGTGTCCTCACCGCATTCGCGTTGGGGCATTGCACCGTGATTGGATTTGCCGGCATTTCCAGCAGTTGGGTTCAGCAGTGGCTTTCCTGGCAGAACGACACCCCGGCCGCCAGGTGGTTACGGCGTGGCTGCGGGGTTCTAGTTATCCTTGGCGGGGTATACATGATTTCCACCGCCCACTAATGCCTCAGCAGCAGTCCTAGGTGGTGGAGATTATCCTTTAACCCCGAGTCGCTCGCGGGAGTATTTCTTGGAAGTAATGTCGGCCGCCAAGGCGCG
>JBAXWQ010000405.1:0-1856 GCA_037128315.1 Opitutia bacterium
CGCACGCGGTGTTCACCGAGTTCAACGTGCCGGTGTTCGGCAAGCCGAACTCGGCGACGCTGTTGCAGCGCCTCGATTTCCAGCTGGCCGGCCGCTTCGAGGAGGTCGGGGCGTTTTCCAAGTTCGTCCCGAAGTTCGGCGTTTCCTGGGCGCCCTTCAAGTCGCTCCTAGTGCGCGGCAGCGTGAGCCAAGGTTTCCGGGCTCCGGGCGTGACCGAGTACCTGACGGCCCCCTCCACGACCACCAGTTCGGTCACCGATCCCCTGCGCACGCCGGCGACCACCACGGGCGTCATCATCGCCGCGGGATCTAGTCCCACCCCCAAGCCGGAACTCTCCGACAATAAGTTCGCTGGCATCGTCTACGAGCCGGCCTACCTCGCGGGCTTCACGTTCCAGGCGAACTACTACCAGACCAAGCAAAAAGACGTCTACCAGCTGATGACCGCCCAGACGATCGTGAACAACGAGTCACTGTTCCCGGACCGGGTGTTCCGCACCGCGCCGAACGCCACGGATATCTCCCTCAACCAGCCCGGCCAGATCACGCAGGTGAACCGACAGTTCGTGAACTTCGGCTTGGTCTACAGCGAGAGCGCCGAGTTCAATGTCGAGTACAAGCTGCCCGGTGAGAAATTTGGCCGGTGGCGGGTCAGCGCCATGGGGCTGCGCAATCTCAAATCCTACCGCCAGGTGGCGCCGGGCCAGCCCGCCGTGATCCTCGAGGATGACACGGGCTCGCCGCCGAAATGGACCTACAATTCCGCCTTGTACTGGTCGGGCGGCAACTGGAATGCCTCGGCGTTCCTCTGGCATCTGGACGGTTTCTCGACCAACAGCGCCGGCAGCATCAATACGGTGAATAACTCGGCCATCGTCTACTACCCGATTCCGGCGGTCAACAAGCTCGACCTCCGCCTCGGCTACGTGTTCACGCAGGGGATCTGGCACGGCCACGCCAAGGGGCTCCGCATCCTGGCCAGCGTGGACAATGTCGCCGACCAGAAACCGCCGTTCTCGGACACGGTCTGGGGTTACAACGCGGGCCTCCATGCCCTGCTTGTCCAGGGCCGTGCCTACGGTTTGTCCCTCACGATTCCCCTTAACTAATTCCACCGGCTCCGGCCAAATGATAAAGATTCCGGGACCCCGCCGCTCAGCGGCGGGTCCCTTCCTTTTCCCCATGAATTCCCCCGTGCTTCGTTGCCTCGCCTTCACGACCGCCCTGCTGGGCGCCACGTTCCTCCGCGCCGAGACTCCGGTCTCGGTGCCCACCTCCGCCCAAGCCGTCTCCGGGCGCCTGGCGGCGGGTGATGTCGCCCCCGACTTCGCGGTCGTGGGACCGAAGGGCGAGACGATTCACTTGGCGGACTTCAAGGGTCGCGTCGTGGTGGTGGATGTCTCCGCCACGTGGTGCGGGCCGTGTCAGGCCGCCATGCCGAACAACGACCGGATTTTCCGCAAGTATGCCGATCAGAGGGTCGTGTTGCTGGGCGTCACGACCGACGACACCCGCGAGGCCTACGACGGCTGGGTGCAGCGCAACTCCGGCAAGTACGCGTTCACGATGTCCTTCGATCCTGCAGGGCGCGAGGGCTGGAAGGAATCCACCTTCAACACCCAGTACCATGTGTCGGGCTTTCCCACGATGTTTGTCATCGGCCGCGACGGGAAAATCACCGAAACGATTTCCGGCGGCGGCCCCGGTGAGGATTACCGGCTCGAATACGCCCTCGCCCGCGCCGGCGCCAAAGTCGACCTGGCCGCGATTCCGCCCGAGCCGAAAAAGGACCCGAACGAACCGAAGTCGATTCCGATGATGATGAAGACGCCCGCGATGAAGGTCGCATTGCCGAT
>JBAXWQ010000406.1:0-1836 GCA_037128315.1 Opitutia bacterium
GCGCCGACGACCGCGGTGCCGATGAGCACGGGCTTGGCGGTGGCCTTGAAGGTGTTGCCGGCGCCGTCGCCCTTCTCGAGCTGGTACTTGGCGTTCTCGAAGTCGGGCTTGAAGCCGAAATCCTTCTCGATCTCGGCGGCGATGCCGGGCTTGCCCTCGATCTGCGAGAGCTCGTAGACGGACTGGGCGTTGTCGGTGACCGGGCCGTAGCTGTCGACCGCGATGGTGACCGGACCCATGCCGAGGAAGCCGAAGGCCACCAGGCCGAACGCGAAGATCGGGGCGGCGAAGGCGAACTTCGCGGGCATGAGGGCGAGCAGCGCTGGATTCTGCGAGAAGTAATAGGAGGCGGCCATCAGCAGCATGATGATGAGCCCCATCCAGAAGGCGGAGAAATTGCCGGCCACCAGGCCCGACAGGATGTTGAGCGAGGCGCCGCCGTGCTTGGAGCAGTTGGTGACTTCCTTGACGTGGCGCGAGTTCGTGCTGACGAAGATCTTGGTGAACTCCGGGATGAGCGCGCCGGCGACCGTGCCGCAGCTGATGATGACGGACAGCACCCACCACAGCGCGGGGTTCACGCCGGACTGGTGCGCGAGCAGGTAATACGAGGCGATGAACGTGATCCCGATGGACACGGCCGAGGTGATCCATACGAGGTGGGTCAGCGGGGCCTCAAAATCAAAATCCTTCAGGTGGCCGTACTTGGCCTTCGAGAAGGCCTGGTTGATGAAATACGACACCAGGGAGGTGACGATCATCAGGGCGCGCATCGTGAAGAGCCAGACGATGAGCATGGCGCAGAGCTCCTGGCTGTCCGCGAGGGCGAGGGCCAAAAAGGCGATGAGGGCGACACCCGTCACGCCATAGGTCTCGAAGCCATCGGCCGTCGGCCCGACGGAGTCGCCGGCATTGTCGCCGGTGCAGTCCGCGATGACGCCGGGATTCTTGGGATCGTCCTCCGGCAGCTTGAAGACGATCTTCATCAGGTCGGAGCCGATGTCGGCGATCTTGGTGAAGATGCCGCCGCAGATGCGGAGCACCGAGGCACCGAGGGACTCGCCGATGGCGAAGCCGATGAAGCAGGGGCCGACGAGTTCCCGCGGAAGGAACACGAGGATGCAGATCATGAAGAACAGCTCGACGCAGACCAGCAGCAGGCCGACGCTCATGCCGGAGCGCAGGGGGATGAAGAGCGTGTTGAGCGGGTTGCCCTTGAGGGCGGAGAAGGCGGTGCGGGAGTTGGCCACCGTGTTGATGCGGATGCCGAACCAGGCGACGCCGTAGGAACCGAGGATGCCGAGGATGGAGGCGAGCAAGATGACGATGACATGGACGGCCGTATTGTGGGAAAGGACGCCGAAGTAGTAGACCATGCAGCTGCCAATGAGCACCCAAAGGATGGCAAGGAACTTGCCCTGCGTGAACAGGTAGGTTTTGCAGGTTTCCCAGATCATGTGGGAGACATCTCCCATCGACTTGTGCACCTGCAGCGCCTTGGTCTGCACGTATTGCACGAGGCCGAAGACCGCGCCAATCGCGCAGATCACGATGCCGAGATACATCAGCATTTCTCCGCTGACGCCGCCCAAGCCGTTAAAGTGGACGTGCGTCAGGTCGGGGATTTTGATGTCGGCTTCGCCAGCGCGAAGGGCCGAAGGAATGAGCGCGGCCACGGCGGCGGCGCCCAATTGCCAGGAGTTGCGGATATTAATCATAGGGTAGGAGTAGGGGTGTGGGGAGTTGGAATATTGCTGGCTTTTGTGGCGGTGCCTCGTGCGCCCCGCGAGCCAATTGTGGGTGTTTCTTCCTTAGACAAGAGGACCTTATCTGCAG
>JBAXWQ010000407.1:0-1834 GCA_037128315.1 Opitutia bacterium
TTCCGCGTCCATGGCTGCAACAGCTTTGTGCGCCCGCACAGCAGGATTTTGCTTGGCCGGCCAAGCATTTACTGAGAAAGGACATAAGTCCTACGGCGGTGGAAAGCAGCTGATCGGCCCCCATCGAGTGGTCCGGGTGGAATGTTAGTGCATACGGCTCTCCTTTGCCATTGGCGCCTGGAGGTGGAGCGAAGCGGAACCGGAAGGCGGCAATGGCGGCGTCGCGGTTTCCGGGGCCGGCGGTCGATAGCTGAGGCTGCTGTGCGGGCGGATCGTGTTGTAATGCCGCCGCCAGGCTTCGATCAGCACCATGGCTTCGGCAAGGCTGT
This sequence comes from Opitutia bacterium, assembly GCA_037128315.1. Classification (GTDB taxonomy): domain Bacteria; phylum Verrucomicrobiota; class Verrucomicrobiia; order Opitutales; family Opitutaceae; genus Lacunisphaera. The sequence continues at coordinate 330 of JBAXWQ010000407.1, forward strand.
AGAAGATCTCACCGTCGAGCAGCTCGTCGCGGAGCGATCCATTGAAGCTTTCGTTGTAACCGTTCTCCCAGGGCGATGCCGGCGTGATGTAAAGCGTTTTCACGCCAACCCTGGCCAGCCATTGCTGCACTGCGGTCGCGATAAACTCGCTGCCGTTATCTGACCTGATGTTTGCTGGCGGCCCCCGCGCAATGAACAGCTCCGCCAACGCCGCCAGAACATCCTCGTGACGGAACCGACGAGCCACCACAAGTGCCAGACATTCCCGGCTGGCCTCGTCGATGATCGTCAGGATCCGGAACTTTCGACCGTCATGGGTGCGGCCTTCGACGAAGTCATAGGCCCAGACATGCCCTGGATACGCGGGCCGTAGCCGGATACACGACCCGTCGTTCAGCCATAACCGACCACGTTTGGGCTGTTTTTGCGGTACCTTCAGCCCCTCGCGTCGCCAGATCCGTTCGACGCGCTTGCGGTTGACCGCCCACCCGGCATTGCGCAGCAAAGCCGTCACCCGCCGGTAACCATACCGGCCATATTGGCGCGCTAGCGCGATGATGTCCTCGCTCAGCGCCTGCTCGTCCTCTGCCCCTCGCGGCGCCTTGCGCTGCGTCGATCGATGCTGGCCAAGAACCCGGCAGATCCGTCGCTCGGATGCCACCAGTTTGCCTCGCACATGATCGATGCAGCGCCGACGGCGCGCGGGGCTCAGAAGTTTCCCCGGGCGGCTTCCTGCAAGATCAGCTTATCCAGCGTCAGGTCTGATATCGCCCGCCGGAGACGCTGGTTCTCCTTCTCCAGGTCCTTCATCCGCCGCGCCTGGTCGGTTTTCAGGCCGCCAAATTCCTTCCGCCACCGGTAATACGTCTGCTCGGCAACCCCAATCCGGCGACACGCATCGCTCGCCGTGCCACCCTGCGCCAGCACAATCTCCGCCTCGCGCAGCTTGCCGATAATCTCCTCAGGCCCGTGCTTCTTGCCCATTATTCGTCTCCTTCAGGGTCCAGTCTAAGTTAACAAATGGACCGTTCCAAAGGGGGCAGATCAAATGTCTGAAGGCAGAAAGCAAGGTTGATTGGTTGAGGGAGCAGTAAGTTTTAATTCCCGCACGCATCCCAAACGAAATCCAGTTCATTCAGACGGCTGCGTTGGTCTTCGCTTAACTCGGCTTGTGTCTTTCGCTGAGTAGCAACCCACCGACCCAGCCGATACCCATCTTCGCGCTTTGCGAGCGTCAACGTGACAATGCCCTCGCCGAGGCTATTCTTCGAGGTGCCGTATATACGTCAATAAGTCATTTAGGTATTTCACTTTTGCCTCGGGCTTAGAACCCTCCGGCGCACTAAATTCTGCTCCATCTGCCGTGCTTCGAGTTTGCTGTCTTAATTGACCATTGTAAATTCCGTGCGCTGCATCGTCATAAAACCAAATTCTAATATCCTTTTGTTTATTCTTTTGTTTTTCATACCAACTCAGGTGATTTTCTCCATTAAGATTGGCAGACG
>JBAXWQ010000408.1:0-1818 GCA_037128315.1 Opitutia bacterium
TAGATCTCGGTGTGGCCCTTCTGGCGGCCGAAGCCCTTGACCTCGGTCACGGTCATACCCTGGATGCCCACGGCACCGAGGGCTTCCTTAACTTCGTCCAGCTTGAATGGTTTGATGATGGCGATGATGAGTTTCATATGGATAGGGGGTTGAGGCTTCAGGACTTGGCTTCGTAGATGTAACCTTCCTCACCGTGGTCCGTGAGATCCAGGCCCTGCTGTTCCGCGTCCGTTTCCGGCCGCAGACCAATCGTGGCCTTGAGGAGGTAGGCGATGACGACGGTGGACACCACCGAGAGGACCACGGTCAGGCCCATGGCCTTGAGCTGTTCCAGCCACAGCGTATGGCCGACGATATCCTTCAGGTTGGTGTTGAGGTTGCCGTTCACCGAGGCCGTCGCGAAGACGCCGGTGATGAAGGCCCCCAGGGTGCCGCCGACGGCGTGGACGCCGAAGGTGTCGAGGGCATCGTCATACTTGAGCCAGCCCTTCAGCTTGGTGCACGCCAGGAACGGGATGGCGCCGGCGAGCAGGCCGACCCAGATGGAGGAGGTGCTGTTGATGAAACCGCAGGCGGGGGTCACGACGACGAGGCCGGCCACGGCGCCCGAGCAGAAGCCGAGCACGCTGGCCTTGCCCCGGGTGAGGTATTCGAGTGCCGCCCAGGTGAAGGAAGCGACGGCCGTCGCGAGCGTGGTGGTGGTGAAGGCGTTGGCGGCGACCCCGTCGGCGGCGACCGCCGAGCCGGCGTTAAAGCCATACCAGCCGACCCAGAGCATGCCGGTGCCGACCATGCAAAGCACGAGGCTGTGCGGGGGCATCGGGGTTTTGCCAAACCCGAGGCGGGGCCCGAGGATCAAGCAGAGCAGCAGGGCGGACCAGCCCGAGGACATGTGGACGACCGTGCCGCCGGCGAAGTCGATCGCCTTGATGACGGCCCCGGCATTCCAGACGCCGTTCATGTAGCCCGTGATGCCCCACACCATGTGGGCGAGAGGAAAATAGACCAAGAACATCCAGACCGTGACGAAAAGCATGATCGCGGAGAATTTCATGCGCTCGGCAATGGCCCCCACGATGAGGGCGGGCGTGATGATCGCAAACATCAGCTGGTAGATGCCGAAAACATTTTGCGAAACCCAGTAGGCGTAGTCGGTATTGGGCGCGCTATCGACCCCCTTGAAGAAGAAATACTCCGAGCCGCCCAAAAACGGGCTGCCGAAGCTTTTCCCGAACACCAGGCTGTAGCCGAAAGCCCACCAGAGAATGGTGACCAGGCCGGCGATGCCCAGACACTGGGCCATGACCGAGAGGACGTTCTTCGTGCGGACGAGGCCGCCGTAGAAGAGCGCCAGGCCGGGCAGGGTCATGAAGAGCACGAGCGCCGCGCTCGTCATCATCCACGCATTGTGACCCGGGCCGGCGACGCCCGTGAGGGTTTTGCCGGGATCGGTATTGTTGACGTAGGCTTCCAGAGCGGCGAGCCGCTCCTCAGCCGTGGGAGCCGCCGGAGCGGCCGCCGGGGGAGTTTGCGCCAGCGCGGAACCGGCGACAAGGAGCGCCAGACCCGCGAGGGCGGCGAAACGTAGCAAGCGAGTTAAGGTGTTATTCATGGTGAGTGCGGAGCCGCTTAAGCAACTATGATGCCATGCATAATATTTCCTCGCAGCGGCGTGACATAAGGCCGGCGCGACCGGGGTTGGGACTCTCGCGTTAGGCCCGGATAGCCGGGGTTGGCCGAGTTTCCTCCCGCCGTACCCATAGAACCTCGGCCGCAAACGCGTTTTGCCCGTGACGGGAAGAAACAGGGCTGTAGGAG
>JBAXWQ010000409.1:0-1789 GCA_037128315.1 Opitutia bacterium
CGGTAGGGGCGGGCGAGGTGCAGGCGCTGAGCAGCAGGCCAACCAGGGCGACAGGGCAGAGAGAAAAAAGGCGTTTCATGGAAGTAATCGTTCGGGGCCGGGATTAATAGACGCGGTAGGGTTTGCGCACGAAGCGGTCGGCCGCGGGCAGGTTGGCACAGGTCATCTTCGCGGCGTCCCACTCGATCGGCTGGCCGGCGCGGATGGCCACGTTGCCGAGCAGCACGAACTCGGTGAGGTCAACCGAATGGTCGATGAAGTTGGAGCCCGGTGCCGGGCCCTGGCCCTTGCACGCGGCGATCCACTCCAGATGGGGGTTGGACTTGGGCACGCGCGGAATGGTGCGCTTCGGCCGGTCGGTGAACGCCTTCATCTTCTCCTCCGGGAGGAGGCGCGGGGCGGCGTTGTAGTCGTCGGTATCATAGAGCACACCCTTGTCGCCAATGATGAGCGAGCCGCCGCCGGACAGCTTGCCGTCCGGTCCAAGTTCCTTCGGCACCGGCGGCTTGTTGTTGCCGTCGTACCACACCACCTTGAGCGGGGCCCGCTTGCCGCGCTGCGGAAACTGATAAGTGACGACGGAATTGCGGGGGCAGCTGATCTCGGTGTTGCCTTCGCTGACGGCGCTGACGGTGCAATTGCCGCGGAGGTCGAGGGCCCAGAAGGCGGCATCCATGATGTGGCAGCCCATGTCGCCGAGGGCGCCGCAACCGTAGTCCCAGAAACCTCGCCAATGAAAGGGCATGAGCTTGCTGCTGTAGCTGTGTTCCGGCGCGACCCCCTGCCAGAGGTTCCAGTCGACCGTATCGCGCAGCGGCTCGGGTTCGGGCAGGGGCACCCCCTGGGGCCAGATCGGCCGGTTGGTCCAGAAGTGCACCTCGCGGACCGTACCGATCACCCCGGCCTCGATCCATTCCTTGGTAAGGCGGGTGCCTTCGTTGGCGTGACCCTGGTTGCCCATCTGCGTGACCACGCCGTGCTTCGCGGCGGCGGCTTTCAGAATGCGCGCCTCCTCGATGGTGTGGGTCAGCGGCTTTTGCACGTAGACGTGCTTGCCCATTTCAATCGCCATCAGGGCGACGGGAAAATGCATGTGGTCCGGCGTGGACACCGTGACGGCGTCGATGCGGTCGCCCATCTCGTGCAGCATCTGCCGGTAGTCGCGGTACCGCGCGACGAGCGGCAGCTCCGCGAAGGCGTGGTGGCCGTTGACAAAATCGACGTCACACAACGCGACAATTTCCTCGTCGAGGCAGGCCATGGTGTCGCTATAGCCTTTGCCGCCGATGCCGACGCAGGCGACGCGCAGCTTGCGGCCGCTGGTGACCAGGTTCTTGAAGCGGGCCGGCGCGGCCGCGCCTTCGGCGGCCAGACTGCGGGGCAGCAGGCCGGCGGCGAGGGCGGCGAGCGAGGCGGTTTTAATAAAACGACGGCGGGAGACCGAATCCTGATGGGGGGAGTTCATGGAGAGGGAGGGGAGAAGGCCACCGACTGGGGGCGGAGGCGGGGCAGACCACGGAAAAGAACGTTCGTTGAAGCAAACCGGGCAGAGGGCAAAAGGCAATTATTCTGCGGGTCATCCCGTCTACTCAATCGCCCGGGGCGAGCCGAGGATTAATGCGCGTTATGACGGATAAGCGAACAGACTTACCTGCCGTTCCTTTCGTCGGGCGCTGCGGGTCGCCTCGCTTCTCGCCGTCACTTTAAATCCGGATCAGCCAGCGGAGCAGGGCTAGAGCAATTTCGGTATAGGGTGGCGCGTGTAGCCGGGGTCGCTGACCCCGGTTCC
>JBAXWQ010000041.1:0-17718 GCA_037128315.1 Opitutia bacterium
ATTGACCTTCCCCAGCGGCTGTTTTTTAAGGGGGGCTGTGCCGACGCGTCTTGAAGTTGTCCTGCAGCAAAAAAGCTACCCGATCGAAATCGGCGGGCCGCTGAAACCGGCCGTGGACCCGTTGCTCGCGGAGCTGACGGCCCACGGGCGCCGGAGCGTGATGTTGACCGATCGTGGGGTGGAGGCCGCTTGTGCGGGTATTCTGGCCGAGGCCTTTGCCGGCGTGCCGCGCCTGGTGCTGGCCGCCGGCGAGTCGACGAAGTCGCTGGCGAATCTGGGCACCGTGCTGGATTTCCTGGCGGCGCAGAAGCTGGATCGCGGCGGCGTCCTCTGGGCGGTCGGGGGTGGCGTGATCGGGGATCTGGGCGGGTTTTCGGCCGCGTGTTATCTGCGCGGAATCGAGTGCGTGCAGGTGCCGACGACCTTGCTGGCGATGGTGGACAGCTCGGTCGGCGGCAAGACGGGCGTGAACCTGACGGCTGGCAAAAACCTCGTGGGCGCCTTCCATCACCCCAAGGCGGTGCTGATTGCGACGGATTTTTTGCGCACCCTGCCGGCCCGGGAATTTGCCGCCGGGATGGCGGAAGTGATCAAGTACGGCCTGCTCGGCGATGCGGCCCTGTTCGCCCAGCTGGCCGGCACGGCCCTGACGCCGGCGAGCGCCGGGCTGCCGGCCGTCATCCACCGCTGCTGCGAGATCAAGGCGGCGATCGTGCGGGCCGACGAGCGCGAGACGGCCACCGAGGGCGGCCGGGCGCTGCTCAATCTCGGCCACACCTTCGGGCACGCGATCGAGCAGGTCACGGGCTACGGGACGTACCTGCACGGTGAGGCTGTGGCCATCGGCCTGGTGGCGGCCGCCCGGCTCTCGCACCGGCTTGGCCTGCTGACCCCGGCCGACGCGGCGCGGGTCGAGCAGACGGTCGCGGCCCACGCCTTGCCGGTCCGTTTGCGCGCGCCGCTGGCCCTCGGGGCCTTGATGGCCTCGATGCAGCACGACAAAAAAGTGCGGGCCGGCCGGCTGCGGTTTGTCGTCCTGCGGCGCCTGGGCGAGGCGGCCACCCGGTCGGAGATCGAGCCGGCGGCGGTGGAAGCCGTGTGGCGCGCAATCGGGGCGGAAGGAATTTAAGTAATGGTACGGTTTTGTGCAGGTCGGGCTTAATGCCCGACACTCACCGCAAGCCGTCGGGGGTAAACCCCGACCTACAAATTCTTTTGCCAGGCGAAAAGCCAAACGGATCCACCACCTAAAATTTGAGGTGCTTTGCCCGGGCAAATCACTAAGTTAGCCCTCCCATGTCAGCCATCGACGAAGGCATAGTCCGCGAGTATTTCGAGCAAAGCGGCTTTTTGGTGCGCCAGGTGCGCAAGTATCAGGTCCAGTCACGCCGCAAGACCGGCGATGAGGAGGTCGATCTGGTGGTCTACAACCCCTCCTATTCGTCGCGCAACGCCCGCAAGCCCGACTTCTTCCTCTTCGCCAACGAACTGGCCTTCGTCCATCGCGCCATCGTGGTGGTGAAGGGCTGGCACACTGGAAAGTTCACCCCGAACATGCTGAAAAGCAGCCCCGAGATCTTCCGTTTTCTGGAGGAGAACGTGCTCAAGGAGGTGACGCGTTTCTTCCCGGTGGACGAGGAGGAGCCGGGCAATGCCCCCGATGTGACCAAGATCCTGGTGCTGCCCAGCCTGCCCACGGCCGAGCCGTTCCGCTCGCAGAGCGTGGCCATGCTCAAGGAGCACGGGGTCGACGGCATCATTTCCTTTCGCTCCATGCTGCTCGACATCATCGAGCGGGTGGAGATCAACAAGAGCTACGGCAAGTCCGACACGCTGCAGGTCATCCGCATCCTGAAGAACTACGACCTGCTGAAGGATGCGCAGCTCGATCTCATCGCCGAGCGCCATGCCACCCCGCGCAAACCCACGCCCCGCGCTTGAGCCTGCACCCCACGGCCATCATTGAGGACGGCGTCCAGCTCGGGGCGGGCTGCCTCATCCACGCCCATGCCATCATCAAGCAGCACACGGTGCTGGGCGACGGCGTGGTCGTGCACCCGTTTGCGGTCGTGGGCGGCGACCCGCAGTATCTCAAGTTCGATCCCGCAACCGTCTCGGGTGTGCAGGTGGGCGCGGGCACCGTGGTGCGCGAGCATGTGACCATCAACCGCTCCATCCATGCCGGGCAGGCCACGGTGGTCGGCGCGCGCTGCTTCCTGATGGCCAACTCGCACGTGGGGCACGATTGCCTCGTCGCCGATGACGTCGTCCTCGCCAACAACGTGATGCTGGCCGGCCACGTCAGCGTCGGGTGCCACACCTTTCTCGGCGGTGGCGGTGGTTTTCACCAGTTCTGTCGCATCGGGGAAGGGGTCATCGTCAGCGGCCTGGCGCGCATCGCGCAGGACATCCCGCCCTTCGCCATGGCGGCCGAGCGCAACGAGATCATCGGGCTCAATCTGATCGGCCTCAAGCGGCGCGGATTCGGCCGGCCGGCGATCGCGGAAATCAAGCAGGCCTTCCGGGTGGTCTATTTTTCGCCGGGCAATATCCGTGACGTGGCGCGGCTCGCCCTGGCGGGCGGCGCTTTCCAGACCCCGGAGGCCCGGCAGTTCCTGGCGTTTTTCACGGAAGGCAAACGCGGCTTCGCGCGCGCCCGGCGCGAGGCGCTGGCGGGAGACGGCGATGGCGAGTAAGCTGGCCTTGACCTGCGGCGACCCGGCGGGGGTCGGCCCGGAAATCATTGCCGCCTGGCTCGCGGCCCAGCCCGCGGCGGCGGCCGGCGTGGCGGTCATCGGTCCGGCCGCCTGGCTCGCGTCCCTGCCCGCCCCGGTGGAAAAAATTGCGGTGGGTCTGGAGGAATTTTCGGCCACGGCCGGCCGACCGACCGGTGAGGGGGCCTTGGTGGCGTGGGCGGCCCTCGAGCGCGCGGCGGCGGGGTGCGTCAACGGGGAGTTTTCCGGCGTCGTCACCGGGCCGGTCAGCAAGGCCGGACTGGCGGCGATCGGCTTCGATTTTCCGGGCCAGACGGAATTTTTCGCCGCGCGCTGGGGGGGCGACCCGGTGATGGCTTTCTGCGGCGGCCGGCTGCGGGTGGCGCTCGCCACCTGGCACGTGCCGCTGTGCGAGGTGCCGCAGCTGCTCGGTCCGCAACTGTTGCACCGCACGGTGGCCGCCGCCGCCGGCCTGGCCCGCGCCGAGGGCATCGCCGCCCCGCGCATCGGGGTGTGCGGACTCAACCCCCACGCCGGGGAAAACGGCCTGCTGGGCCAGGAGGAGCGCGACTTTCTCAATCCGGCCCTGGAAAAACTGCAGGCCGAGTTTCCCGGCCTCTCGCTCTGCCAGCCGGGCGACACGCTCTTTGCCCGGGCGCTGCGGGGTGAGTTCGATGTCGTTGTGGCTTTGTATCACGACCAGGGCCTCGCCCCGCTCAAGGTCATCGATTTCGACGAGGCGGTGAATGTCACCTTGGGCCTGCCGTTCGTGCGCACCAGCCCCGACCACGGCACGGCCTTCAGTCTCGCGGGACGGGGGCTGGCCAGCCCCCGGAGTTTCACAAATGCCGTGCGGGTTGCACAGCGCTTGATAAAATCCCGTTCCGGGCAATAAGTGTCCGCTGTGTCCACCGCTTCATCAAACCTGGCCCCGCCCGTCGGCGTGCGCGAGGGCAACGAGAACCTCGTCCGCCTCACCGCCGAGGCCGGGGTGAAGGTGTCCAGCCTCATCGCCCGCGAACAGCAGGGGGACTACCTGCGCATCGCCATCACCGGCGGCGGATGCAACGGGCTGAGCTACAAGATGCGCTTCGTGCCCGAGGTGCGCCAAGGCGACATCCTCGTCCGCTCGGCCGGCGTCCCGGTGCTGGTGGATCCCAAGACCGCCCTCTACCTCAAGGGCACGCAGCTGGACTATTCGTCCAAGATGGTGGCTGGGGGGTTTAAGTTCTCCAATCCCAACGCCAAGGCCAGTTGCAGCTGCGGGGAAAGCTTTAGCGTGTGATCCCGGTGGATCTCAGGGCACGTCTTCAAGTCCGCTGAACCCTGTAGCGGCAGGCGTCTCTGCCTGCCGGTTTGGGAATTCACGCAAACCCCACAGGCAGGGACGCCTGTGGCTACGAGATAGCAAGGCCGACTTTGAAGTCGTCCACCTTAGGGTCTGACCCCGTCGATTTCCCTCTAAATAGGGATTGTCATCGGGCGGCAGAGAAGCGAAAACACCCCCCGACCAACCGACCTAGCAATCCCTCCCTCCTGAATGGCACTTCCTTCCTCCGCGCCCGCCGGCCGTACCCCGTATAATCGCGACAATCGTCGCAACAACGATCCCTTCGCCGCCATCCGCCGCAACATGCGGATCAAGTCGCCGCAGGTCCGCGTCATCAGTCCCGAAGGCCGCCAGCTCGGCATCATGGACACCCAGAAGGCCATCGCGCTGGCCTTGCAGTTCAATCTCGACCTCGTCGAGGTCGCCGCCGCCGCCACGCCACCGGTGTGCCGCATCATGGATTTCGGCAAATACGTCTACGAGGAGCAGAAGAAGACCTCGCACGTCAAATCCACCGCCAGCAAGATCAAGGAGATCGAGTTTACCCTCCGGATCGAGAAGGGCGATTTCATCACCAAGGTCCGCCACGCCGAGGAGTTCCTCGACCACGGCAACAAGGTGAAGCTCCGCCTGAAGTTCCGCGGCCGCGAGATGGCCCATACGGAAATGGGCTTTGACGTCATGAATCGCGCGCTGAAGGAGCTCGAGACCATGGGGCACCCCGACGCTCCGCCCAAGCTGAACGGCAAGCAGATCAATGTCATGCTCTCGGCGCTGCCGCCGAACAAGCGCAAGCTCAAGTTCCATGTCCGCGAAACGCCCCCACCTGCGCCGCCCGCGGCCGGGGGTTGAGCGGGCCGTTGCCGGCATGACGCGGCTCTCGGGGCGCGGACTGCTGCCCCTCTTCGTCCTCCTGACGGCCTGCACCGCGCCGGCCCAACAGCCGGTGGCCGCGACCAGGCCCACCCCGGTTCCGGCGGTCGGGACTGTGCCCGCGGTGGCCCCACCGGCCGCCGCCCCGCCGCGTTCCGCCCCCACGCGGCCCGTGGTGCCCGAACTCTGGCCCGTCTCCCGCCTCCATAACGCGGATTATGTCAGCCTGGGCGATGTCGCCCAGCGATTCGGCCTCAAGCTGGCCTGGACCCGGGCGGAGCAGATGCAGACGCTCAGCGACGCGCGGGGCGTGCGGTTCAAGTTCGAGAGCAACCAGAATGATTTCTATTTTGACGGCCTGCGGGTGTTCCTGGGTCGCCCCGTCCTCCTGCACAAGGGCGGCCTGTGCGTCAGCCTGCTGGATGTCATGAAACTCGTGGCCCCGCTTTTCCGGCCGGACGACCACCGGGCCCAGCTGCCGGCGGCGCCCCCGCACACCATTGTGCTGGATCCGGGCCACGGCGGGATTGATCCCGGCAAGGAAAACAAGCGGCTCGGGTTGAACGAGAAAACCCTCACCCTCGACGTGGCGCTGCGCCTGCGCCAGCTGCTCGAGGCGCGGGGCTGGCGCGTGCTGCTGGTGCGCGACAAGGACGTGGAGCTGGCCAAGGACAAGAAGACCGACCTGTCGCTGCGCAACGAATTTGCCAACCGGAACAAGGCCGACCTGTTCGTGAGCATCCACTTCAATTCCGCCGAGCGCGCCACCGGCGTCGAGACCTACACCCTGTCGCCGCAGTTCATGTTCACCACGGGGGATGATTCCGGCGATGACATGACCAAGGTGTCATTCCCCGGCAACCGACACGACCACGCCAACCTTTTCCTGGGCGAGCAGCTCCACCGGGCCCTGCTCGCCGGGCTGCGGGCACCGGATCGCGGCTTCAAGCGGGCCCGGCTGGCGGTGCTGCGGATGCTGGATTGTCCCGGCGTGCTGGTGGAGTGCGGGTTTCTCTCCAACGACGACGAGGCCCGCCGCATCGCCACCCCGGAGTATCGCCAGAAGATCGCGGAGGCGCTGGCGGCGGGGGTGCAAAATTATGCCGCGGCACTCGCGGCCTTGCGGCCCGCCCCGGCGCCTGTTAGCCCCTAGATTATTCCATGAAAATAAACCTTTGGTTTGGGCGCCTCACATTGCCTCTCGCCTTGCTGGCGGCCGGCCCGGTCCAGGGCTGGGATCATCCGGGGCACCGCATCATTAACCAGCTGGCCCTGGCCGCACTGCCGGCTGATTTTCCCGCGTTCGTGCACGCGCCCGCCAACGTGGCGCGGATCGGCTTCCTCGCCGGTGAGCCCGACCGTTGGAGCCATGCCCCCGATTTTCCCCTCAAGCATGTGAGCTGGGCGGATCACTTCCTGGATGTTGATATCCTCAGCGACGCCGGCCTGGATCCCCGCACGGTTTCCTCGTTCCGCTACGATTATGCCGTCGCCTACGCGACGGGCCGGAACGCGCATCCCGAAAAATTCGCGCCCATCAATCCCGCGAAAAACGCCGACCACACGCAGGAATGGCAGGGCTTTCTCCCGTGGACCATCACGGAATACTACGGCAAGTTGAAGTCCGACTTCTCGTCGCTCAAAGTTTACCAGGAGGTGGGCACGCCGGAGGAGGTGGCGAATGCGGAAGCCAACGTCATCCACACGATGGGCCTCATGGGCCATTTCGTCGGCGATAGCGCCCAGCCGCTGCACACCAGCAAGCATCATGACGGCTGGGTCGGGCCCAATCCGCAGGGTTATACGACCAACGCGGTGAAGGGGTTCCATACCTGGATCGACAGCGGCTTCATCCGGAAGGCTGGGATTGAGTATGCCCCCATTGCCTCCCGCGTGGTGCCGGCCCAGCCGATCCCGCTGGCCCCGGGTGCCTCCGGCCGCGACCCGGTGTTTGATGCGGTGATGGATTTCCTGCTCGCGCAGAACCAGCTCGTCGAGCCGTTGTACATCATGGAAAAGGCCGGCCAGCTGAGCCGCGGCCAAAATGAAATCATCCTGCCGCAGAGCCGCACCTTCTTCGAAACCCAGCTGCTCTCCGGGGGCGAGATGTTGGCGCGCATCTGGCTGACCGCCTGGCGCGCGGCGGCGCCCGACACCTACCTGCGGGGCGTGCTGCTCCGGCGCCAGGCGGAGGCTGCTCCGGCGCCCGTCAAGCCATGAATGTTTTCCTCACCCTCTGCTGGGTGGGCCTGGGTGGCGCGGTGGGCTCGGTCGTGCGGACGCTGATCGGCATGGCCCTGCCCAGCCGGTTTCCGTGGGCCACGCTGCTGATCAACGTGAGTGGTTCCTTGCTCATTGGCTGGCTCATGTCGCGCCTGGGGCCGGGGGATAACGTCTCCTCGGCGACGATGCGCAATCTGCTGGTGGCCGGATTCTGCGGCGGCTACACCACCTTTTCCACCTTCAGCTGGCAGACCTTTGAGCAGATGCAGAAAGGGCTCTGGGCCGCCGCCGCCCTGAATGTTATTTTATCGGTCGTCCTTTCCCTGGTGGCGGTGTGGCTGGGCTGGCGGCTGGGCCGCCTGGCATAAAAAAGGCCCGCCGGATGGGCGGGCCGCAGGGGTTGCAGGTGAACTGAGATCAGACCTTGTCCACAATCCGGTCGGCCAGGCCGTAGGCGATGGCTTCCTGGGCGTTCAGGTAGAAGTCGCGGTCGGAATCCTTGGCGACCTTCTCGTAGGTCTGGCCGGACGCCGTGGCGAGGATCTGGTTCAACTCGGTGCGGAGCTTTTCCATCTCCTGGGCCTGGATGTTGATGTCCGAGGCCGGTCCGACCATCCGGCCGGAAATCAGCGGCTGGTGGATCAGCACCCGGGCGTGGGGATAGATCAGGCGCCGGCCCTTTTTCGCGGCACTGAGCAGAATCGAACCCATCGAGGCGGCCATGCCGGTCACCACGATCGTCACGGGAGAGGTGATGAGCTTGATGGTGTCGTACACCGCCATCCCGGCCGTGATGGAGCCGCCGGGGGTGTTCATGTAGAACGTGATGTCCTTCCCCGGACCGGTCGTCTCGAGGTAGAGCAATTTTTCCGTGAGGTCCTTGGCGGTCTCATCCGTCACCGCACCCCAGAGGAAGATCTTCCGCTGTTCCAGGAACTTCTTCTGGATCATGGCGCCGACGGGAGTGGGCGTCTTGGCGGCGGCGGTTTCCTCCCGCTCATCGTCGTCATCATCGTCGAGGCGCGGAGTCATCGGGTTCTGGAAATTGGGGGAGAAGTTGTGGGCGCACATGCACCCGAAACGTGCACCGCCCGGGCCTTTTTGCGAGTAGTTTTTGTCACCCGGCCGGGCCGGCCCCCTCACTCCGGCTTCGCCCCGGCCTTGACCCACGCGGCGATGACGGCGCGCTCCTGGTCGGTGATGTGGGTGACATTCCCCAGGGGCATGATCCGGGTCACGACCACCTGCTGGTAGAGGCGTTGCGCGTTTTGCAGGATATCCGCCGGGGTGTGCAGCAGCACGCCGGCCTGGGGCACGGTGATCCCGGGGAAGGTGGGGGCGGGCGAGTGGCACACCACGCAGCGCTCGCCGATGATGCCGCGCACGCGGTTGAAACTGGCCACCCCTTCCACCGGCGGGAGCGGGGCGAGGTGCGGGGTCGTCCACCAGGCGGCAACCCCGAGCAAAATGACCCCGAGGGCCGGATACTGCCAGGCGTAGACGCCCTTGTGCTTGCGGTTGAAGAAATGACGGATGCTGACGCCGGCGGCGCACAGCAGCATGAGCACCGCCCAGTTGTACGGGTGCGCATAGGTGGCGGCGTAGTGGTTGCTCACCATGATGAAGATCACCGGGAGCGTGAAATAATTGTTGTGCACGCTGCGCTGCTTGGCGCGCTGGCCGTCGCGCGGGTCCGGCTTCCGCCCCTCGCGCATCGCCGCCACCATCCGCTTCTGGCCGGGAATGATGACGAAAAACACGTTGGCCGCCATGATGGTGCCAATGGCCGTGCCGACATGGATGAACGCCGCGCGCCCCCCGAAGGTGCGGGCGAGGCCCCAGGACAGGGCTGTGATCAGGCCGAAGACCACCAACCCGAGGACTCCGTCGCGCTTGCCAAGGGAGGATTTGCACAGCAGGTCATAGACGACCCAGGCCCCGACCATGCTGGCGGCACCGAGCCCCACGGCTTGGTGGGTGGTCAGGAGGCGGACGTTGGCATCCACCAGCATGGTGCCGGCCTTCAACCAGTACACCAGGACGAGCAGGGCCGTGCCGGAGAGCCAGGTGGTGTAGGCCTCCCACTTGAACCAATGGAGTTTCTCCGGCAGGGCCGCCGGGGCCACGAGGTATTTTTGCGGATTATAGAATCCCCCGCCGTGCACGGCCCAAAGTTCGCCGCCCACGCCCTTGTTGGCATTGTCCGAGCCCGGGGCCGGAGCCTCGAGGCTGTTGTCGAGCCAGATGAAATAAAATGACGAGCCGATCCAGGCGATGCCGGCAATGACATGCAGGCAGCGCACCAGCATGCTGAGGAACTCGAGCAGGTAGGGATCCATGGACGCTGGTCAGTAACGCACCTTGTCGCTCTTGCCCGCCCAGGCCTTGAACGTCGCCTGGGCCGCGTCGCGCAGCAAGGGGCTCATCTTGATGGCCCGCTGCTCGGGCGGCAGCGGCACCTGCTGGTAGATGAAGTCGTCGTCGAACCCAATGGCGGCGGCATCGCCCCGGGTGTTGCCGTAATAAACCGTCGGGATGCGCGCCCAGTAGACGGCCGACAGGCACATCGGGCACGGCTCGCAGCTGGTGTACAGCTCACAGTCCGTCAGCTGAAAGGTCTCAAGGTTGGCGCAGGCGTCGCGGATGGCGACGACCTCCGCGTGGGCGGTGGGGTCGTTGGTGGAGGTGACGCGGTTGTGGCCGCGGCCGACAATCTGGCCCTGGCGCACGATCACGCAGCCAAAGGGCCCGCCCCGGCCGGACTGCATGCCGTCCTCGGCGAGTTTGATGGCTTCTCGCATGAATTGATCCGAGCTCATTGGGCGTGGATCAAAGCAATTCATGTGCCGGTGGCGAGCACGATGGCGGGACGGGTTGCTGTAGGGCGGGATCAGCGATCCCGCCCTACAATTATTGCCCCGAATATCGTGCTGACACTCGGCCGGCATTCGGCTTTTGTCCCGGCCCACCTCCCACTTATGAGTTCCTATCCAGTCATTGCCGGTCTCGAAATTCGCGGGCCGATGAATCCGGGTTATGCGGAAATCCTGACCCCCGAGGCGGCCCGCTTTCTCGCCGGCCTGGTGCAGAAGTTCCAGCCCCGCCGGGCGGAGCTGCTGGGCCGGCGCGTCGTGCGTCAGCAGGCCATCGATGCCGGCCACCTGCCCGATTTCCTGCCGGAAACCGCCGCCATTCGCGGTGGTGAATGGCGCGTGCCGCCGCCGCCGCCGGACCTGCTCGACCGCCGCACCGAGATCACCGGCCCCGTCGACCGCAAGATGGCCATCAATGCCCTGAACTCGGGGGCGCAATGCTGGATGGCGGACTTTGAGGACGCCAATTCCCCCACTTGGGAAAACTGCCTGGAGGGGCAGATCAACATGCGGGACGCCGCCCGCCTCACCCTCACGTACACCAGCCCCGAGGGGAAGGCCTACAAGCTGAAGGACAAGATCGCCACCATTCTGGCCCGGCCCCGCGGCTGGCACATGGAGGAGAAGCACGTGTTATATAACGGCGCCCGCGTCTCCGCCTCGCTATTCGACTGGGGGCTGTATTTTTTCCACAATGCCAAGGCGCTGCTGGCCCGCGGCTCCGGCCCCTATTTTTATCTGCCGAAGATGGAGAGCCACCTGGAGGCGCGGCTCTGGAATGATGTCTTCATCCACGCCCAGGCCGAACTCGGCCTGCCGCGCGGCACGATCCGGGCCACCGTCCTTATTGAAACAATCACCGGGGCCTTCGAGGCCGAGGAAATCCTGTACGAGCTGCGGGACCACATCTCCGGCCTGAACTGCGGCCGCTGGGATTACATGTTCAGCATGGTGAAAAAATTCCGCAATCATCCGGAATATGTCTTTCCCGACCGCACCCTGATCACCATGACGGTGCCGTTCCTCCGGGCCTACTGCCTTCACGTCATCAATGTCTGCCACCGGCACGGCGCCTACGCCATGGGCGGCATGGCCGCCCAGATTCCCATCAAGAACGACCCGGCGGCGAACGAGGCGGCGCTCGCCAAGGTTCGCGCCGACAAGGAACGCGAGGCCTCCGATGGCCACGACGGCACCTGGGTCGCCCATCCCGGGCTGGTGGCTACGGCGATCGAGGCCTTCGCCCGCCACATGAAGGGCCCCAATCAGCTGCACGTGACCCACGACGTGAAGGTCACCGCCGCCGACTTGCTCGCGCCCCTGCATGGCCCGATCACGGAAAAGGGCGTGCGCTGGAACCTCCATGTCGGCGTCCGCTATCTCGAAGCCTGGCTGGGCGGCTCCGGCGCGGAGCCCATCCACAACCTGATGGAGGATCTCGCCACCTCGGAAATCTCGCGCTCCCAGCTCTGGCAGTGGCTGAAGTTCCACGCCAAGCTGGACGACGGACGGGCCATCACGGCGGAACTCTACGACCAGCTGCTGCCCGCGGAACTCGCGGCCATCCGCGCCGACTACGGGGCCGAGCGCTACGACTCCGGTCACTTCAAGGCCGCCATCGAGCTGTTCATGCGGATGTCGAAGAGCCCGCACTTCGACGAATTCCTCTCGCTGCCGGCCTACGAGCTGATGCCGTGAAACCCGGGAAGTATTTGGCCACGAGAAGGCACAAAAAGTCACAAAAACCAGGGATCCTTTTGTGCATTTTCGTGCCTCTTGGTGGCCATCCCTTCTGCTCCGATGCCTTCTCTCTCTGATCTGAACGCTTTCGACCAAGCCGGGTTCACCGTCGCACTGGGCCACCTGTTTGAGCATTCACCCTGGGTGGCGGAGGCCGCATGGGCTCGCCGGCCCTTTCGTGATGCGGCCCACCTGCATGCCGAGCTTTGCGGGGTCATGCAATCGGCTCCGATGGAGCGGCAGCTTGCCCTCATCCGCGCTCATCCCGACCTCGCCGGCCGCCTGGCACAGCAGAATAAACTCACCGCCGAGTCCACCCGCGAGCAGGCCAGTGCCGGGCTGAACGCGCTGACCGAGGCGGAAATGGCGGAGTTCACCCGGCTCAACGACCGTTACCAGCAGCAGTTCGGCTTTCCCTTCATCATCTGCGCCCGGCTGAACGCCAAGGCCGCCATTGTTGCGGCCATGAAAACCCGGCTGGCCAATACCCCGGCCGCCGAGCACGCCGCCGCCCTGGCGGAGATCGAAAAAATCGCCTGGCTCCGGCTGCAGGATACGCTTGGCACCACTCATCCACACTAATTTTCCACTAATGAAGCGGGTTGCCTCAGTGGGTTTGATCAAATTAGTGTCCTGTTAGTGTCAATTAGTGGTTAACCAATCCTTCCATGCCCGGCAAACTCAGCACCCACGTCCTCGACCTCACCACCGGCCGCCCCGCGATGGGCATGCGCATCGAGCTCTGGAGCCTCGACAGCAAGCCGGTCCTGCTCAAGGCGGTCGTGACGAACCTCGACGGCCGCACCGATGAGCCGCTGCTGGCCTCCGCGACGATGGCCGTGGGCACCTATGAGCTGCTGTTCTTCGTGAAGGACTACTTTGTGACCCATCATCGCGACAGCCCCTTCCTCGACCGCGTGCCCGTCCGCTTCGCCATTGCCGATGCCAGGAGCATTTACCATGTCCCGTTGCTCGTCACCCCCTGGGCCTACAGCACCTACCGCGGGAGCTGAACGCTGATGGCCCCTGCTGCGCAGCGCCTGGCCCGGATGCTCGACGAGCTGGGCCGCATCACGGATGAGCCGGACCGGCTGACCCGGACGTTTCTTTCCCCGGCGATGAAGCGGGCGAACGCCCGGGTGGCTGGCTGGATGAAAGACGCGGGACTGCAGGTGCGCGTGGATGCAGTCGGCAATCTCGTCGGCCGGCTTGATGCCGGCCAACCTGTAGGGGCGTCGCTGGCCGACGCCCGCGGGCGCCGACGAGCGGCGCCCCTACAAATGAAGACCCTTTTGCTCGGCTCCCACCTCGACACCGTTCGCGATGCGGGCCGGTTCGACGGGGCACTGGGGGTGCTGCTGCCGATCGTGGCGCTGGCGAAACTGCGCCGGCGCGGGGTGGCGCTGCCTTTTGCCGTCGAGGTGCTCGGTTTTTCGGAGGAAGAGGGCGTCCGTTTCGCCAGCGCCTATTTGGGCAGCAAAGGCTACTGCGGCAAACTGAGCCCGAAGGACCTGGCGATGTGCGACGCTGATGGGATTAGCGTCAGTGAAGCGATTGCAAGGTGGAGCGGCCTGACCCCAGGACGTTCCGGAAAGCGCGTTGGGGCCAACGCGCTCCACCTCAATTCTGTCCACGGCAAGAGTAACCTATTGGGTTACCTCGAGGTCCACATCGAGCAAGGCCCGGTGCTCGAGGCGAAGCGGCTGGCGGTGGGGGTGGTCACCGCGATCGCGGGGCAGAGTCGCTTCAAGCTGACCTGGACGGGCCAGGCCGGCCATGCGGGCACGACGCCGATGGGGCTGCGCCGCGATGCGCTGGCGGGCGCGGCGGAGTTTGCCCTGGCCGGGGAAAAGCTGGCGCGGGCCACACCCGGCCTGGTCGTAACGATCGGCTCTCTCTCGGTTGAACCCGGCGCGGCCAATGTGATTCCTGGCTGCGTCGTCCACACCTTGGATGTGCGTCATGCCCGGGATTCCGTCCGTCGCGCGGCGCTGCTCAAACTGGGTCGCCTGGCCGCGCAGATCGCCCAGCGACGGGGACTGAAGGTCGCCTGGCAGCGGACGCAGGAGAATGCCGCCGTGACCTGCTCGCCGGCCTTGACGGCACAGCTGGCGTGCAGCGTTCGGGCGGTCCAGGGCAAATCTATCCCGCTCGTCAGTGGTGCTGGCCACGACGGGGTCGTGGTGTCCCGGCTCACCCCGGTCGCGATGCTTTTTGTCCGCTGTCGCGGCGGCCTAAGCCATCACCCGGACGAATATGCCGCGCCCAAGGACCTTGGGGTCGCGTTGAACGTGGTGATCAATTTCTTGCAACGGCTGGCGGCGGAGCAGAAATGATCGTGCACCACGGATCGCACGCATGAACATGGATAAGTGGGAAATGCTGGATGCCTTGGAGCGTAGCCACAGGCGTCCCTGCCTGTGGGGCTTGGCGGGTGTGTTCCCGAAACCCGGCAGGCAGGGACGCCTGCCGCTACACGCGTGCGCGTTCCATCCGTATCTATCCGTGAAATCTGGGGACAATTTCTCCGTATGAGCAGCCGGCTTGATCTGATCATTCGCGGCGGCTCCGTGGTCACCCCCGGTGGCGTGCAGCGGGTGGACTTGGGTGTGGCCGAGGGCCGCATCGTGAAAATGACCACTGGTCTCACTGAGACGGCGACGGCGGTCATTGAGGCGGCCGGGCTGCATGTTTTTCCCGGGATCCTCGACGCCCATGTGCACTTCAATGAGCCGGGCCGCGCCGAGTGGGAGGGGCTGGCGACGGGTTCATCGGCCCTGGCGGCGGGCGGTGGCACGTGGTTCGGCGACATGCCGCTCAATTCGCTCCCCCCGGTACTGGATGCGGCGAGCTTTGCGGCGAAGAAGGCCCTGGCGCTGCAGAAGTCGGTGACGGATTTTTCCCTTTGGGGCGGGCTCGTGCCCGGCAACCTCGACCAGCTCGGCGAACTGCGCAATGCCGGTGCCCTCGGCCTGAAAGCCTTCATGTGTTCGAGCGGGGTCGATGAATTCACCAATGTCGACGCGTCGACCCTGCGGGCGGGCATGAAGCGGGCGGCGCAGCTGGGCATGCTGGTGGCGGTCCATGCGGAGGACAACGACCTGGCCGCGCAGCACACGGCCGCGGCACGCGCTCGCGGCACCGACGCCGCGACCTGGCTGGCCTCGCGTCCGCTTGAGCTCGAGTTGGCCGCGATCCATCTGGCGCTGGAGCTGGCCGGGGAAACGGGCTGCGCACTGCACATCGTGCATGTCAGCTCGCCCGAGGGCATCGCGCTCATCGCCGCGGGCAAAAAGCGCGGCGTCAACGTGACCGCGGAAACCTGCCCGCATTACCTGCTGCTGAACGAAAATGAGGTCCTCCGGCAGGGAGCGCCGGCGAAATGCGCGCCGCCCCTGCGGCCCGAGACGTCACGCCGCGGCCTCTGGCGGGCAGCGGAGCAGGAGGGCGTTGACACCATCGGATCCGACCATTCGCCCGCCCCGCCCGGGATGAAGACGGCGGCGGATTTTTTTGCCATCTGGGGCGGCATTTCCGGCTGCCAGCATGGTTTTCCGCTGTTGCTGAGCGAGACGCTCGCCCGCGATGCCCAGGCCCTGCCGCGCCTGGCCCGGCAGCTGGCCGCCAACGTGGCCCAGCGATTCCGGTTGCCGCACAAAGGCCGGCTCGCCGTGGGCTTTGACGCGGACTTTTCGCTCCTCGACCTGAACCAGGCCCACACGCTCCAGAATGCGGCATTGCTCTACGGCCATCAGCAGGGGCCGTATGCGGGTCGGGCGTCGACGGTCAAGGTGGTCCGCACCGTCCGCCGGGGCCGCACGGTTTATGGTGAAGGACGGATTGCATCTGGCGCGGGGGATGCTCAGTTTCTCGCACCAACCTCCTGATCCCATGCCCGACCTCTTTGGCCACACTCGTGCCCGCATCGCGGGTCGTCACGCCCTCATCACCCCCGGCAACCACGTCAACAGCGCGGTGCCGGGCATCACCGGGGCCACGGCGGCCATTTTGATCAATGAGGCCATGGGCGCCAAATTCGCCCAGACCCTGGTGACTTTTCAGGAGGGTGGCCGCGCCACGTTCCCGGCGAGCGGGGTGCAGACCTTTGGTTACATCATGAGCGGCGGCGGTCTCGTGACCGTGGGCCGGGCCAAGCAGAAGAGCGGCGCTGGCGGATATTTTTTCGCGCCCGCCGGGCAGGCCTGGTCCTTCACCGCCCCCCGGGCCGGCACCCAGCTGACCCTCTTTCAGAAAAGATATTCCCCTCTGGCCGGCACGCCGGCCCCCTCGGCCATCCTCGGTGATGCAGCCAAGGTCAAGGGGACGCCCTTTCTCGGCGACCCCGCGGCCAATCTGCAGGTCCTGCTGCCCGACGAGCCGGCCTTCGACATGGCGGTCAATGTCTTTGCCTACCAGCCCGGCGGACACCTGCCGTTCGTCGAGGTGCATGTGATGGAGCACGGGCTTGTCATGCTGGACGGAGCGGGGGTTTACCGGCTGGAGGACAGCTGGTATCCCGTGCAAGCGGGCGACACCATCTGGATGGGACCCTACTGTGCGCAATGGTTCGTGGCGATGGGCAAGACCCCGGCGAGCTACCTCTATTACAAGGATGTCAACCGTCCGGCCATCTGACCCGGCGACGCCGGCCAGTTTCGATCTCATCGTCAATGGCCGGGTGGTAACCGCGCGGGGCGTGGCGCCGACCACCACGCTCCTCGCGTGGCTGCGCGCAAGCGGCCTGACGGGCAGCAAGGAAGGCTGCGCCGAGGGCGATTGCGGCGCCTGCAGCGTGGCGCTGGTGGACCGCGACGCCGCGGGCCGGCCGACCTATCGCACCTTCAACAGCTGCATCGCCCTGCTGCCGATGTTTGCCGGCCGCGAGTTGGTGACGGTCGAGGGCCTGGCCCAATGCGGCGCGGACAAAAAGCAACTTCATCCGGTGCAGGCCGCCATGGTCGAGCACTACGGTTCGCAGTGCGGCTACTGCACGCCGGGCTTTGTCGTTTCGATGTTCGAGGCGTACTACCGCGATGGTTGCCAGGATCCGGCGCAAATCAGCGACCAGCTGGCCGGCAATCTCTGCCGCTGCACCGGTTACCGGCCGATCCGCGATGCGGCGGTGGCGGCGCTGGCGGGTAGGGCGGCGAGTCCCATCGCCGCCGAGGCGCGGACGGAGTCCGCGCCCTACCCGGATGCGTTCGCCGCCCGGCTGCAGGCGCCGCTGCTTCCGCCCCAGGCGCTCAACTATTCCGCCGGGGAGGCGAAATTTTTCCGCCCCACTTCCTTGCCCGGCCTGTTCACGCTGCTTGAGACCCACCCGACGGCCCGCTTGGTGGCCGGCGCCACCGAGATCGGCGTGGAGCTGAACAAGAAGTTCAAGGCGTTCCCGCTGCTCATCTCCACCGAGGCCGTGCCGGAACTGGTGCGCATCACGTCCACCGCCGAGGCCTGGCACATCGGCGCGGCCGCCTCGCTCACCAACATCGAGGAGGCGCTGGCGGGCGAATATCCCTCGCTGGCGAAGATGCTCCGGGTTTTCGCCGCCCGCCAGATCCGCAACCGCGCCACGCTCGGCGGCAACCTGGTGACCGCTTCGCCCATCGGGGACAGCGCCCCGGTGCTGCTGACGCTCGACGCCAGCGTCGTGCTGGCCACCGGCAAGGGGGAGCGCACGGTGGCGCTCGCGGATTTTTTCACGGGTTACCGCCAGACGGTGCTGAAGCCGGGCGAGATCATGCGCGAGATCGTGCTGCCGCGCGGCGGGCCGCGGCCCAGTCTGATCCGCCGGGTGGATTTTCTCAAGGTCTCCAAGCGCCGCGAGCTGGACATCAGCATCGTGGCCGGCGCGTTTTTGCTGGAGTGCAACGCCCAGGGAATCGTCCACAAGGCCCGGCTGGCCTACGGCGGAGTGGCGGCGATGACGCAACGCGCCCGCCGGGCCGAGACCGCGCTCGTGGGAAAA
>JBAXWQ010000410.1:0-1788 GCA_037128315.1 Opitutia bacterium
ATCCTCGGCCGCCTGGCCGCCGACCCCGTTGGCCGAGGCTACTTCAGCTTCCGCGAGTCCGGCCTGATCTGACCGGGGACCGGGGGCGAACCACCCCGGCGACTGACACAAGGTCGGGTCGGTTGGGCCAAGTATTACGGACAGGACGCCAGCAGCCACTCATAGGCGGGCTGCACCTGCACCCCGTCAGCGCCGGTCCCAGACACGGCGTCGCGGTCGAGCACCAGCAGCCGCCGCTTGGCGCGAGGGTGTTCGCCGGCAATCGCCGTAAGCGCGCGGAGTTCGCGGGTGCGGGTGGATTCGTCCGCCGGATCGGAACAGACTTGGATCGCTTCTTCCCCGGCGGACGGATGCCGCGCGAGGAAGTCCACCTCCAGCCCGTCGGCCGTTTTCAGGTAGCCCACTTCCGCCCCGCGCCGCTCCAGCTCCAGCAGCACCGCCGTTTCTAGGGCATGGCCCGTGTTCGCCCTGCCGCTCGCATCAAAAGCCCGGATCAGCCCTGGATCCGCCGGATATATCTTCCGCGGGTTGGAATTGCGCTGTCGCTCCGACTCAGTGGCGAGCGGCACGGCCGACAGCAGGAACGCGTCCTGCAGGTGTCCCAGCATCGCATGCACGGCATCCTTGCCCACGGCGTGCCCCTGCGACTTCAGGTCCTGAAACAGTCGATGTCCGCTGAAGCTGCCCGCAGGGTTACGCAGGCAGTGCCGCACGATCCAGCGCAGAGCCGCCACCTGCGTCACCTCGTACCGCTCCACCACATCGCGGAAGAGAACCGTGTCCACGTAGCCCTGCAACAGCTCCACCCGCAGCGCGGAGGTCAGGCCCTGGGCCTCGGGAAAGCCGCCGTCGGTCAGATATTCTCGGAATCGCTTCTCCACCAGTGAGCGTTCCGCCGCCGTCCAGCCCGGCGGTTCCCGCGTCGGCTCCTCGCCCCGGTGGCGCAAAAACTCCCGGAAGCTGAACGGACGGATTACCGTGGCCAGGCCGCGTCCACGCAATGACGTGTGCACCTCTTTGGATAGCATCCGCGCCGAGGAACCGGACACGACCAGCCCGATTTTTTCCGTATCCATCACCCGACGGACGAATCGCTCCCAGCCCGAAACCAGTTGGATCTCGTCCAGATACCAATGCACCGTCTCCTGGCCCCGCAGTGCCGGATACCTCCGGTAAAACTCCTCCAGCAGGAATCCAAGCTGCTCCACTCCCAGCTCGGCCAGCCGGTCGTCGTCGAAACTTAGGTAGAGCGATCGTTCGGGGGTTAGGTTCTGGCACTGCGCCTCCAGCAGTTGCCGTAAAAACGTCGTCTTACCTGAGCGCCTCATTCCGATCACCGCATGCACCTTGCCTGGTATGGCAGGCAGGCTGGCGTCTCTCCGGGTTAGGCCCAGTCCCTGCAATGGCTGCAGCGCCAGGCTCAGTTTCTCGGCCAGGACGGGATGTAAGCTCATGGCCTTTAGGCTTTCACATATGTGTCCTTTAGTAAAGTACACTTATACGTATATCGGTACTTATAGGGATGACACATATCGATCACCAGATGCGCCCACCTATTGGCAGGGGGCTGCGGCGAGCCCAAGGACATCCTTTGCATTGGGCGGGGCGACCGGGAGCGGCGCCAGTTCCTGGGTCAACCATGCCGTCAATCCGCCCCACGACATGTGTGCCTTCTACGCCCGACCGCTGGCGGGGTGACGGATGGTGGTAGGACCTGGATTCGAACCAGGGAAGGCGTTAGCCAGCAGATTTACAGTCTGCCCTCGTTGGCCACTTGAGTATCCTACC
>JBAXWQ010000411.1:0-1784 GCA_037128315.1 Opitutia bacterium
GGCCTTCATCAATCTCCCGCGCTCACTCCCGCAGTCGCAATGAAGAAAAACACCATTCTCCTCTCCACGATCTGCATCGCCAGCCTCATCTTCATGGGCTGCCAAACGGCTCCCGAGGTGGTGACCCCGGTGGCAAAGAAACCCAAGGCGGCGGCC
Source organism: Opitutia bacterium (assembly GCA_037128315.1). Taxonomy (GTDB): domain Bacteria; phylum Verrucomicrobiota; class Verrucomicrobiia; order Opitutales; family Opitutaceae; genus Lacunisphaera. The sequence goes on from JBAXWQ010000411.1 coordinate 157, forward strand.
GTCGAGCATGAAACGCTGTACAACAACATCAGCGTGAGTGAGGCCAAGGGGGTCTCCTCGCCGTTCAAGACCGAGAAAGGCATGGTGTTTCCGGAAAACAAGATGGGCTACAAGCTGATCCTCGCGAGCAATGTCTCAATGCCGAACCTCCTCGCCACGCAGCTCCCCACCACGGAGATCATGGTTCAGATGCGCATCTACAACCGCGGGGATTATGACCGCACCCTCAATATTTTCTGTGCCCGCGGCGAGGACCGGAGCACCTACCAGGCGCTGGGGGTGTTCTTTCCCGCCAAACGAGCCCGGGACATCAAGTTCACCGTCACCGAGCAGGACAGCAAGAACATCAGCCTGATTGTGAAACCCACCCGCTGAGTCCGCGGGGGTGGCGGGCCGGGATTGCATCGGGGCACGGGCGGGTTCATTCCCGGGCTGAGCAACCCATCCCATGGCGACGACCGAAGAGCAGCATACGTTCCGCATCTTTCTCCGGATTCTGGCCGTCGCGCAGTGGGCGCTGGTGGTCATTGCCGCGGCCGCGCTCGCCTTGATTTACATGTTGTATGGCGACACCGCCGCCCGGGCTGCGAACCCCAACCGCGCGGCCGAGCTCCATGCGCTGGCGACCTACCGGCCGGCGTCGATTGCCATGGCGGTGGTTTCGGTCCTGACGGGGGTGGGCGCATTGATTTCGGGAATTAATATCTGGCGGCGGAGGGCCCGCGGGTTTTCGCAGTTCATCGCGGTGGTGAGCTTGCTGCTCTTTCCGGTTGGCACCGTCGTCGGTCTCGCCACGATAATCGCGCTGGGCCAAAAACCCATCCGCGACCTTTACAAGACCTGAAGCCCCCATTGGATCAGCCCTCTCCCTTTTCACCTCCCAGCCCCGGACCATGAAATCCCTCGCCACCCTCCTGCTCTTGCTCGCCACCGCCCTGGCCGCACCTGCCGCCACGCCCATTGAAGACTTCCTGGCCCCCGCCGTGGCGGGCCGGGGCACGGTCTATTTCCGGGTCGTGCTGGAAAAGAAGAACGGCGTCGACATCCGCGAAAATACGATGCCGAAGGACCTCATCCAGTCGCTGGAGAAAACCGGTGCCTCAGTCCGTCCGAACCACACGAACGCGAACGTCAGTTACTGGATTTTCTTCAAGAACGGCGATTTTGCCACCTGTGACATCGTCAACGAACCCTCCGTGGTGAACCTGCCCTATGAAAAGCTCGGGCCGTATTTTGCCGATGCGCCCCACAACGGCCCCAAGTGGAGCGTGGAGGGGGAGAGCCTCGCGATTGGCCAGCGCTATTACTCGGTCCGCGTCCTGTCCGCGAACGACCCGGCGACGGGCGGCCGCAAGGGCGAGGTCGAAATCGCGGTCCTCAGTGGCGGGGACAAGGTCTATTACTATTTCGGGAAGTTCATTTCCCGGTAGGCTCCGGCCGGGCCGGGGGCGGCGAAATTGCTTGTCTCCCGAATGCGGCAAAGCGTAATACCCGCCACCCGTCTTTCGACGGGAACAGCTCTTTTGCCGAACTAGCTCAGTTGGTAGAGCAACGCTTTCGTAAAGCGTGGGTCATCGGTTCAATTCCGATGTTCGGCTCCAGTTTCAACCCCGCCCGCGGCCTAGGCC
>JBAXWQ010000412.1:0-1782 GCA_037128315.1 Opitutia bacterium
GCACATGATTGCCCTCCTTCGCTAAAGCTTCGGAGGGCATCCTTCGTCCTCGCTCTGCTCGGCGAAGGATGGTGGAGCAGATCGGGATCAAACCGACGACCTCGTCGTTGCGAACGACGCGCTCTATCAACTGAGCTACTGCCCCCCAAGCGAAGGATGCTTCTGTAGGACGCTTTGCCGGGAGTAAAACAAATTTTTGTGCCACCGCTACCCCCTTGCCCAGCGCAACTTAACCAGCCCGCCCAAATGTCACCAATATTGCTGTTGCAGCTGGCCGTGGCGCACGAAAATAGAACTCCTACCCCTTTAACATAAAACTGAACTCAAACATGAAAAAGATCACCAAGAACACGACGGCGACCAAGCTGCCGGCCAAGAAAACCGCGGCCCCGGCCAAGAAAACCGTTGTCGCCGCCAAGAAGTCCGCCGCTCCGACCAAGAAAAAGGCCGTCAGCCATTCGGAACCGCCGGCCACCTTCATTTCCGCCAAAACCGACATCGGATTTGGCAACCACCTCTACATCCGCGGCGAGGGCCCGGGCCTGACCTGGGAACATGGCCTGGCCATGGACTGCGTCGGCGCCGACCTCTGGACCACGACCGTCAAGAACGCCGCCGCGCCGGTGGTTTTCAAACTTCTGGTGAACGATCTCTCCTGGAGCACCGGCAACGATTTCGTCGCCGAGCCCGGCCAGAGCCTGACCGTCACCCCGACGTTCTGGCCCACATTGTAGGGCGGGATCGCTGATCCCGCCTCATGCGCGGCGGGGTCAGCGACCCCGCCCTACATCCGGCAAATCCGGATTGATGGCCATCAATTCAGTGCGGACTTGTTCCGCGCTCAGCTTCACTCCGTCCGGGCCTATCGGCTGCAGGATGGTGCAGCGCATTTTTATGCGCGAAAAAGGCCACGGGACATAGAACCGGTCCCAGCTGCCCAGCCGCCACGCCCGGGTGAATTCCCCGCCGAGGAGCACCAGCGGGGCGTTGTTGCGCCGGGTGACCACCAGGACCCCGGGCTCGACGACATACATCGGGCCCCGCGGGCCGTCCGGGGTGATTCCGACGTCGTGACCCTCCTGCATTTTTTCGATCAAAATGCGGGCCGCCTCGCGGCCGAAATTGCTGCTCGAGCCGCGCACGGGGTAAATGCCAATCAAACGGTAGAAGGCCGCGAGCCAGGCCCCGTCCTTGCTGGCATTGACCAGCCCGTAGACCCGCCGCTGGTTGCGATACCGCCGGAACCATTCCGGGGAGAGAAAAAGCCGGTTGTGCCAGAGCACGATCGCCGCGGGCTCGGTCGACATCGTCAGCCGGGCATAGGTGGCCGGGTCGGCCTCGAAGCGCAGGGTGCGAACCCAGACGCGCAGCACGCCGGCGAGCAGCCAAAGGACCAGCCACCGCCAGCCCTTTACCTCGTTGATGGTCGATAAGTCATCCATGTGCGCTCGCCCACTTATGCGCGGAAGGCGGGACGTTCGCCAAGTTAAACTTGCGGGCCCGTATGAGGGGCTTTCTTGTCCGCCATAGCCTTGGCGACGGCGGAACGCCCCGATTGCAGGCACCCAACATTTACCGAATCGGGGCATCAAGCCCCTCCTACAATTTCATCGATGCCCTCCCACCTGCCGCCCTGCCCCCACCTGCCGCCGCCACCGACGCAGATGGATGCCCGCGCACTCTCCGCCCATGGTCCGGCCCGGGACGGCGCCTTCTACCTGACCGCGCTGACCTACGGACACTATCTCTGGCAGCACGGTCAGGCCGCCCGTGCCATCCTCA
>JBAXWQ010000413.1:0-1772 GCA_037128315.1 Opitutia bacterium
AGGGCAAAAAGCCGATTATCCGCTTTTACTGATAAATCCGCGGGATAGAAGACAGGCAAGGTAGGGCCGCGCTGTCCTCAGCGCGCCGCAGGGTATGCGATTAATGCCCATCCACATTCCCGGTCCGCTGGGGACAGCGGACCCTACCTATAAGCTGCCTTTTAGAAACATGGGCTCTATAGTATAATCTGTGGGTGAAAATCATCAAAAAGAAGGCTCCTCGACTTTAACCGCAGGGGGCGCGAGCTGGGGCTCAAAGCTCGCCCCCTGCTAGTTTTAGCTGGCTACTCAGGGCTGCGAATTTGTCTAATATGAAATTACCTATGCTGCCCGATGGCAGGTTGACATGCGTGTGCGGCACGGATTAGGAAGGAAGAAGTGGTTGGTCATTTTAACCGATTCAGCTATGAATCGGGTGTGAACAAACAGCCAACCACTCAACTGGAGGTTAAGACGCTTCTTAACCGGATACAACATTTTATTGGTTTCGTTTACCACAGCATCCGCCTGCGGGGCGCAGGGGGGACGCTACGGGTCGAGGTGAAAATCCATGCCCACCGTGGAATTCGGGGCAAATGTGCCGTCTGCCAACAGGCTTGTCCAGGCTACGACCAACTGGCCGAGCGGCGCTGGCTCTTTGTACCCCTGTGGGGAATTACGGCCCACTTCTTCTACCAGCCACGCCGGGTGGAATGCCCAGAGCACGGCGTGGGCGTCGAGTACATTCCCTGGAGCCAAGGCAAGCGGCCCGTGACCACGGCAATGATGGGGTTTCTGGCCCGGTGGGCGCGGCGGCTGTCTTGGCGGGAGACGGCCCAAGTGTTCCACACCAGTTGGGAAGCCGTTTATCATTCGGTCCAGTGGTTCGTGAAGTGGGGCCTGGCGCACCGCAATCTCGAAGGCATCGAGTCCCTTGGGGTTGATGAGATTCACTGGGGCCAGGGCAAGCGTGCGGACCAGTTCCTGACCGTGATCTATCAGATCGACAGCCAGTGCCGAAGACTGCTGTGGGTGGGGCGGCGGCGGACGCAGACCACGTTGCGCCGGGGATTGAGTGTATTGGGACCAGCGGTCGTCAAGGGCCTGAAGTTTGTTTGCAGTGATATGTGGCAGCCCTACCTAAAGGTCATTGCGGAACAGGCGGGGCAAGCGTTGCATGTGCTGGATCGTTTTCACATCACCGGGCATTTGAACCAAGCGTTAGACCAAGTGCGACGGGCTGAGAGCGGACGCCTGCACGGTCAGCCCTTGGCGAAGCGACTCAAGAAAATGCGCTGGCATCTGCTGAAACGCCGCAGCCGGGTGCGCGGCCAAGCCTGGGTTAAGCTGGAGGCTCTGCTGGCGAGCAAACTGGCGACCGCCCGCGCTTGGAATCTGAAGGATACCTTTGAGTACTTCTGGCACTACAAGTCCCCGATCTGGGCAAGTGCCTTTCTACAGTACTGGACTGAGCGAGCCATGCGCAGTCGCCTTGAGCCGATGAAGAAGGTGGCGCGGATGCTCCGCACCCACGAGGAGCTGGTGTTGAACTGGTTTAAGGCCAAAGGGGAAATCTCCAGCGGTCCTGTCGAGGGGTTGAATAACAAAATTCGAGTGGTGACCAGACGCGCCTATGGCTTCCGCACCTATGACGCTATGGAAACAGCATTGTATCACACGTTAGGCCGACTTCCAGAGCCGGAATCTACCCATAGTTTCACATGACGAAACATTTTTACAAGCAGGTTGAGGAAGAGCGATTGCACGCAAAAAAATTCATGGATCACCTGTTG
>JBAXWQ010000414.1:0-1765 GCA_037128315.1 Opitutia bacterium
TGGCATCCTGGACAAGAACGAGCAACCGGTGCGCATCCTGCACGAGGCCATTGCCGCGGTGCTGGCGGGACAACGGTATGTTTCATCCCTCGTGCAGCGGCTGAAAGCGTCAGTGCAAGCCGATCCGTTGGCGTTTGATAAAATCCTTTCCGCCCGCGAGCAGAGCGTTTTGAGCCTGATTGGGGACGGGCAGTCGAACGAGCAAATCGCCCAGCGCCTCGGGATCAGCGCGGGCACTGCGAAGCTGCACCGCCTGCACATCATGGCAAAGCTCGGCCTGCATAGCACACCGCAGCTCATTCGCTACGCCGTCGAAAAGGGATTCACCCGGATCGCCGATCGGCCGCCTAAATAATCTTGGCGGCCGAAGTCTGCAGCTTTCGCAGAGGCACCCGGACGAAGAAAGTTGTACCCGGTCCGCGGCCAGCTCGCGCCCGCACTCGCTCCGCGGGACTCTCCACGCCGACGCTGCCACCCAGCACCTGAGCCAGCGCGTGGCACGTGGCCAATCCCAGTCCGGCTCCGGGCACTTTCGCCTCCTTGGCCCGACTGCCCCGCACGAAACGTTTAAAGATGACCTCCTGCTCCTCTGCCGGGATGCCGGGGCCGTCATCCGTCACGTCCACCAGCACATCCAGGAAACCCGGGGAAGTCTCGGCACCGCTGACGGCGATTTCGACCGCGGCGCCGGGTGCATGCGACCGCGTGTTGGCGACAAAATTGCCGACGATGGTTTTCAAGATCGTCGCATCGCCGATGAAGCCATCCTCAAAATCAGGTGCGAAGTGGAGCGTGGGACACCGGCCGTCGTCCGCCCCCCCGCTGATCACGTCCTCCAGCAGCGGCCGCAGGTGAAACGGCCGATCTTCCGGCCGAAGGGCCCCGCATTCGAACGCGGAGTAATTCAACATTTCCTGGAAAACCTGCAGCAGCTTGTCCCCGCCCAAGAGCAGCAACTGCGCATCTTTCTCCTGCGCCGGAGTCAAGTCGGACGCGGCCAGCCGCTTGGTGAGCGACACGATGCCGTTGAGCGGTCGCCGAAGCTCGTGACTGAGGCTGTCAAGGAACTCCGCCCGCGCGGTATTGGACAGCGAAAGTTCGCGGGTGCGATCGTTCACCAGTTTCTCCAGTCGGGCCGCCTGTTTATGCAGATGGCGCACCCACCACTTGAGGCCGAGCCAGCCCAGCGCCAAGACAGCACCCGCCCAACCGACCAGCGCCCAAGGTCGCCGATACCACGGAGCCTCGACCACGAATGAAAATTGCGCCGGATAGCCGGTGCGACCAAACACGTCCACCGCCCGGGACCAGAAAACATAGCTCCCCGGCGCCAGCGCGGTGAATTCACGGCGGGGTATTCGCTGGGTCGGAGTCCACTCTGTCTCGATATCGTCAAGCCGCGTCTGATATCGCAAATCCGCGTGGTCGGCGCCGGCCGAGAAGGAGAATTCGATGCGACCACCGGCGGCCGGAAGCACGACTGGGCTTGCCAGCCGGGAACTGGGTGCTGGGTTGCCGGCTGGGACATTCCACGGTTGCAGATTCGTCACCGGGATGTCGCCGGCCGGCCCCAATCTTGCGAGGTCGGTGCGCAAGAGAGAGTTATCGCCGCCAATCCAAAGGATGGGATGCCCCGGGTCGCCGGTTAGACCAATCGAATCAATTTCGTCGATATGGTTCATTCCGGGCACGGGAATGAACCGGGGATGGAGCGAGCCGCCGCTGGGCATCGCTTTCAGTTCGATCAGCCCGTGGAGACCCGCCC
>JBAXWQ010000415.1:0-1764 GCA_037128315.1 Opitutia bacterium
CGTTTCGCTTCAGATGATGCACTGGGTGCAGTGCGCGGGTTTGGATAAGGGCAAGGTCGAGGCGGGCGTGAAGTACGTTCAGAACAACGCGCTCAAGGGCCGGAGCTTTGCCAGCTTGACCGCCCAAAACCAATTCCTCGACCAGTGGGAGGTGCGCATCGCGGACACGCGGATTCACGGCACCGTGCGCGAGCAGGTCGCGGCGTTGTTTGCCAAGCAGGAGAAGTCGGCCTTGCAGGCGCTGCCCGCCGGACTCTTCCCGTGTTTCCACGAAGCCCGCCGCAGCGTCCACCGCGATGGCCATGTGGAGTACAAGAAGGCTTATTACTCGGTGCCCCCGGAGCATGTCGGCCGTCAGGTCTGGGTGCGGGGCGAGACCAAGTTGCTGTACATCTATACGCTGCAAATGCGCCAGATCGCCGTGCATCCGCTCGCCGCGGCCGGACGTTTTGCCACCGACCAAGCCCACGTGCATCCGCACAAACGCAACGCCATCGAACGGGGCGGCGAGTATCTGTTGGAGCGTTGCCAGCTCATCGGTCCGCACAGCGGCGCCTGGGCGGCCGCGATGTACGGCAACCGCGGCCCGAGGGGAATGCGCGTGCTCCAAGGCCTGCTGCACCTCGCCCGGAAGCATCCGGTCGGACAACTCGAACAAGCCAGCGAGAAGGCTGTGCGCCACGCCTGCTGGCGGCTCCGGGACCTGCGCCGGCTGATGGAGCAAGGCGACCGGGTCTTGCAGGTCGATTTTCTTCAGGAACACGCCCTGATCCGCGATCTCAGCGCCTACCGCATCGACGGATTTTCCCCATCACCATGAGCCAACTCACCACGAGCTTAAAACAACTCAAACTCTCCGGCCTGGGCACCACGCTGGAACTCAGGCTCCAGGAGGCCGGCGCCAACCGGCTCAGCCATCGGGAGTTCCTCGAACTCATCCTGCAGGACGAGATCAATCTGCGCCATCAAAAGCGGATCGAGCTGCGCACCCGCGCGGCGGAGTTCACCAAACTCAAATCGCTGGAGGACTTTGACTGGCGGTTTAACAGCACCGTATCGAGGAAAGACATCTATGAACTCGCCGCCGGTCACTTCATCCGTAAAGGCACCGATGTGCTTTTCGTCGGCCCTCCCGGCGTGGGAAAAACCCATCTCGCCCAGGCCATCGGCTATGAAGCCATCAAGCAGGGCTTCGTGGTGCGCTACCGCTCCATCTTTGATGTCGTCGCCGACTTTCTCTCGGAGGAGGCCCTGCAACAACGGGACAAAACCCTGCGCCATTACCTCAAGCCCGATCTGCTCATCATCGATGACATGGGTCTCAAGCAACTGCCCAAACATGCCGGGGAGTACCTCTTCGAGATCATCATGCGCCGGTACGAAAACAAATCGACGATCATGACCAGCAACCGCCCGACCGAGGACTGGGGCAAGCTGCTCCAAGACGTGCCCACCGCCTCCGCGATCCTCGATCGCTTCCTCCACCACGCCATGATCATCCCCATCACCGGCCAGAGTTACCGCCTCAAGGACGCCGTGATCACACGGCAGAAAACCAAGACCAAGGCCGACTAACTTCGGCCCCTCCCCAATCCCTCGCGCAAGCGATCCAGCTTGATTACCACCTAACCAATCCTATCACCAAGCCACCCTCCGGGTGGCTGGTTTTGAAGTGGCCACGACTGGCCGGTTTTGAAGTGGCCACTGACATAAGAACCGATCAAGGCGGGTTGGAACCGCTAATCTGCGCTAATCTTTGGAAGT
>JBAXWQ010000416.1:0-1759 GCA_037128315.1 Opitutia bacterium
GCCCGAACTTGATCAGGTCGGCCGCGGTGGAACGGATGGCACCGGCACCCTGGAGAGAGCCCATCTGCCAGGGTTTGACCGGCATGGTGCCGGAATGCGGCGTGGCAAAGCGCGTTTGTTGCTCCGGCGAGAGGGTGATGACCGTGTCCGGCAGGCCGAGCGGCCCAGTGATGCGCTCCGCGAGCAGTGTCGCGTACGGCCGGCCGTGGATCCGCTCGAGCAGATGACCCAACAGTCCGGCGCCGAGATTCGAATAGGCCATGGACTGAGGGGGCGTCGCGGCGGGATGGTAACGACGGAGAAAATCCTCCAAGCGCCCGGTCGTGAAATTCGCATAAGGATCAAGCGGATCAGTGGCGCCGAGGTTGTCGGGCAGACGCGGCAGCCCCGAGGTATGCGTGGCCAGTTGCTCAAGCGTGATACCCGCGACCTTCGGATCCAGGTTCAACCCGGGTGGGAGGAATTTGGAAATTGGGTCGGTCAGCGCGGCTTTCCCTTCAATGACGGTCTGGGCCAGCAAGAGGCTGGTGAAGACCTTGGAGATGGAGCCGATTTCGAAAATCGCCTTCTCCGGAGCGAGGCCCTCGCGGGGCAACGGCGCGCCGATGGCGGCGTACTGGACCTTGCCCTCCACCGACTCGCCGGTGACAAACCCGCCGGCCTTCATGTCGGCGGCCGCCTTCTGCAAAGTCGCGGTCAACGGTGCCACGGGTGGTTCGACGGCGGCACCCAACGGTGAAACGATCAAGGCCAGCGCCAGGCAGGGCAGGGGAACTCTCATGGCGGGAGTTTGGAAACCCGGCCCTGCCGCGCAATCCTCCAAGTTTAGTCCCGTGGTGCACACCTGGCCACACCGGCGGAAGGCAGGACGATTGGCGGGGGATTGGCGTTTTCCCTGCGATAGGCAACTACCCTGCCCACGCCGCCCTGCCTGAGTGTTGCCACCCGCCATTTCACGACCAAAGCCGAGGCGCTCGGCGTCTCGCGCCAGACCATCAACGCCATCAAGGCCGAAAAAACGATCCCAGCCATCCGCTGGCGTTCGCCATTGCGAAGCTCTTCAAGCAACCCATTGAACAGATCTTTTCCGCCCCGGGCGGAAGTGATCCTGGGTTGCCTGACTGGCCCGGACTGCCCGCGCAGCCGGGCCCCAAGATCAGCCGGCGGACTCGGAAGTCGTCGGATCGATGATGCTCTTCACTTCGGACACGCGGTTGGCGGGAAAACCGCCCTGTTTCGCGTGCTCGCGCACCATCGCTTCGTTCGGAGCGATGTAGATGCAGTAGACCTTGTCGCCGGTGACATAGCTTTCGACCCAGTTGATGGAGGGTCCGAGTTTCTGCAGCACGCCGCAGGATTTTTGGGAGATGGCCTGGAGGTCGCTGGCGCTGAGCTTTCCCGCGCCGGGGATTTCGCGTTCGATCACGTATTTGGGCATGACTAGGGTGGTTGTGGGTTAAGGCGGAAATTCACCTCCGCCAATGGAAACACTGTAGCGAAAGTGCCCCCGGCCTTCTACGCCTCAATATGTAGTTACCGACTACATATTGTGTAGTGGCAATACCCCCGCATTTATTGTACTACTGGTCCAGACGATGAGCATCCGTTATGGCCAGTTCTGCCCTGTCTCCAAGGCGGCCGAAGTTCTCGGCGAACGCTGGACCATTCTGATCATCCGTGAGCTCCTGCTCGGTTGCACGCGCTTCAGTGACCTCCAGCGCGGGCTTTCGCAGATCTCACCGACCCTCCTCACGAAGCG
>JBAXWQ010000417.1:0-1741 GCA_037128315.1 Opitutia bacterium
AGCCGGTTCCCACTCATTGACCGAATGGAATCGTGGCGCCAAGGCCGCATGAGTGGAGCGCAGGCAACTTTCTGTTGTCGCCCAGTCGATGCAGCCATCCGTCACCGACACCCCATACCGCAACTTGCCGGGAGGCGGGGCCAGCGGCTGGCGTCCGCCGCAAAGGTTGCTTTCCAGCATAACTCCCACCACCGAGCGATTGCCGGCGAGAATCTGCCGGACCAGCTCCGCCACGACTTCGGGCTGGCGTTCGGGCTGGCGACCGGAGTTGTCGTGATTGCAGTCGACCATGACCGCCCGGGACAAGCCCGCCTCGATCAGCAAGGCCTGGACCGCCGCCAGGTGGGTCGTGGAATAATTGGGCCCGCCGGCGCTGCCCCGCAGAACGATATGGCAATCTTGGTTTCCGCACGTGCGCACCACGGCTGCCCGGCCATCGGCCGAGATCCCCAAGAATGCATGGATCTGGTTCGCGACCCGGATCGCATTGACCGCCGTTTGCGCGGAACCCTCGGTTCCATTCTTGAACCCAAGCGGCATCGAGAGGCCGGAGGCGAGCTGGCGATGCATCTGGGATTCGACCGTGCGGGCCCCGATCGCCGCCCAGCAGACCAAGTCAGCGATGTATTGCGGACTGATCGGATCGAGAAATTCCGTTGCCGTGGGCAGGCCGAGGTCGAGCAGATCGAGCAATAACTTCCGGGCCAGCCTAAGCCCTTGTGCAATGTCGCCACTGCCATCGAGCTCCGGATCAAAGATCAGGCCCGGCCAGCCGACATGGGTGCGCGGTTTGGCCAAATAGGCGCGCATCACGATCAGGAGTCGATCACCCAACTCCTCCGCCAGGGCCGCCAGGCGCTGACCATATTCCCGCGCAGCAGGTACATCATGGATCGAGCAGGGGCCAACGACGACCAGCAGCCGGGGATCACGGCCAGAGAGGATCGACCGGATCAATTGCCGGCTGCGGCCGATCAAGGCGGCCTGCGCCCGGGTTAGCGGCAAGGCCGCCCGCAACTCATTTGGCGCCGGCAGGGCCTGGCAGGCCGCGACGTTGAGGTCGGAGATGGGTTCCATGGGCCGGATGAATTCGATTCGTTGCCTCAATCCTTAAATTACCGCTACGGATTCCATTTCCACCAGCAGGTCGTCACGACAGACGTCAGCCAGCACACAAAGCATGGGAAAATCCGGCACCTGGAGCAGGCGGGTAACCCGCTGCCAGGCTTCATAGGCGGCCTGATTTTTGCAGAAGAGCGTCGCCGATGTGATGTGGCGCAGGCTGCCGCCCTGCGCCTCCAGAATCGCCGCGATGCAGAGCAGGGTTTCCAGGCTCTGGCCCTCGGCATTGCCGAGGTGCGTGCTCGCTCCCGTGGTGTCAATGCTGGCCGTACCGGAAATGTGCACCGTTTTCTTTCCTTCGATGTTAAACGTCATCCCGCGGGAGAAGGCCGAACCGTAATTGAACGACTGGTCCTGTCGCGGACTGCAGCGAATCGGCTCCGCCACCACGCGGGCGGAGGCGCTGCGTTTCAGCGCCAGCACATCGACCAGGCACTCCTCCTCCGCCATTCGGCCCTGGATGCCCGTGCTCGCCGGGAAGGCGACCCCGCCCCGGGCGCCCAGGCCGGCCGGGACATAGATCGCGTTTCTCACCCGGTTAAGCTCGCCATACCATTCGAGCAGACGGGACACATAGATCCACGTCCGCGCAACATCGGTATAGGCCATACCATGGGCC
>JBAXWQ010000418.1:0-1734 GCA_037128315.1 Opitutia bacterium
GACGGCCCGCCGGGTTGATTTCAAACTAGGGGTGGCGACGGTGACGCTCAAGGCCCTGCCGCTGGAAAACATGCTGGCTGCCGTGCACAAGGTCGGCCTCGACAAGATCTCCCTGCACCGGGCGCACTCACCGTGGGAAAACAATCCGCCGGCCTGGCGGGCCGTGGCGGACAAGATCCGGGCGGCGGGGATTTCGCCACTATGCTGTGGAGTGCTGTATCTCAAGAATGACGAAGCCGCGATGCGCCGGATGCTCGATTATGTCCGCACGCTCGGGGTGCCGCTCTTCAGTTGTAGTCCTGAACCAGCGGCCCTGCCGCTGCTCGATAGGCTCGTGAGGGAATATGATCTGCGGGCGGCTATCCACAATCATGGCCCCGAGGACAAGTCCTGGCCGGGTGCGACCAGTGTGTTGCGGGCGCTCGAGCCACTGGATCCCCGGATTGGTCTGTGTCTCGATGTCGGCCACAGTTTTCGCGCCGGCGAGGACCCCGCGGCCATCATCCAGCGGCATCATGGCCGGATCTATGACCTGCATATCAAGGACTCGATCGCCGAAGTGGGGCAGGAGGATGTCCCGGTCGAAATGGGGCGGGGAAAACTGGATTTGCCTGGCATTCTCACCGCCCTCGTGTCCGTGGGTTATGCCCAAAGTGTCTGGCTCGAGTACGAGAAGGATCCCAACGACCCCGTGACCGGTCTCGCGGAGTCGGTTGGCTTTGTCCGGGGCGTCCTGGCGGGGATGCTCGCCCGGTAATGGCCGGCGCTCCGACTCAACCGGCCGAGAATATCCAAATAAATTTGTGGGCAAGCAGGACCATTAATGTTTCTCTAAGACTGGCTTTTCTCCCACCCCCATAATCCATACCCCATGAATCCATCCCGTCTGTTTCGAGCGAGCTGCATCGCTTTGATTGTCACCGCCATGAGCTTCGCCCTGCGCGGCGGCGCCCTCGGCCTCTGGACCACCCAGTTCAACCTGACTAATGAGCAGGTCGGCTGGATCAGCGACACGGCCTTCTGGGGCTTCACCCTCGCCATGGTGTTCGGCGGCCCGCTGGTTGATGCGCTCGGACTCAAGCGCATCCTGGTCATCGCTTTTGTCGGCCACCTCGCGGGCATCCTGCTCACGATCTTCGCCTGGAACTACACCAGCCTCTACATCGGCACGCTGCTGTTCGGTATCGCCAACGGTTCGGTCGAGGCGGCCTGTAATCCCCTCATCGCCACGCTCTATCCCAATGACCAGACGACCAAGCTGAACCGCTTCCACGTCTGGTTCCCCGGCGGCATCGTGATCGGCGGCCTGCTGGGCTTCTTCTTCGGCAAGCTCGGTTTCGGCTGGCAGGCCCAGTTCGCGTGTCTGCTGCTGCCCCTCGCGATCTACGGCTTCATGTTCATCGGCCAGCAGGTCCCGCAAACCCAGCGCGTGCAGCGCGGCGAGTCTACCGGCTCGATGTTCAAGGCCTGTCTCTCGCCCGGCTTCCTGTTGATGGTCGTGTGCATGTTCATGACGGCCGCGACCGAACTCGGGCCGACGCAGTGGATTCCCTCCATCATCGAGCACTCGGGCGTCTCCGGCATCCTAGTTCTGGTGTGGATCACCGGCCTCATGGCCGTGGGCCGCCATTTCGCCGGCACCTTCGTGCACAAGTTCTCGCCCATCGGCATGCTGATCGGCAGTGCGATCCTCAGCACGCTAGGACTCTACGCCATGAGCCACTCCAGCGGGGT
>JBAXWQ010000419.1:0-1731 GCA_037128315.1 Opitutia bacterium
AGATCACCGAGGTCGAGGCCCAGTTCAACAAGGGCATCATCACCGACGGCGAGCGCTACAACAAGGTCGTCGACATTTGGACCGGGGCCACGGACAAGATCGCCAAGGAGGTCTTCGCCAAGCTCGAGAACAACGATGGCAAGCCCGAGGTGAATCCGGTCTACATCATGATGGACTCGGGCGCCCGCGGCAACAAGCAGCAGGTCCGCCAGTTGTGCGGCACCCGCGGCCTCATGGCCAAGCCCTCCGGCGAGATCATCGAGCGCCCCATCCTGTCCTCCTTCCGCGAGGGCCTGACGGTGCTGGAGTACTTCATCTCGACCCACGGCGCCCGCAAGGGTCTCGCCGATACCGCGCTGAAGACGGCCGATGCCGGCTATCTCACCCGCAAACTTTGCGATGTGGCGATGGACGTCATCATTGCCGAGGACGATTGCGGCTCCCGGGACGGCGTTTGGAAGAAGGCCATCTTCGAGGGCGACGACGAAATCGTGGGCCTCAAGGAGCGACTCATTGGTCGTTTCTCCAGCGACGATGTCTTCAACCCGATCAACCCCTCCGAGGTCCTGGTGGGCTCCGGCGAGCTGATCACCGAGGAAATGGCCGCCAAGATCGACGAGATGGGCATTGAGCGCGTGAAGGTCATGTCCCCCCTCACCTCGACCAGCCAGAACGGCATCGACGGCAAGTCCTACGGCATCAATCCCGCGACCAACAAGGTCGCGAAGATCGGTGACTCGGTCGGCATCATCGCCGCCCAGTCCATCGGCGAGCCCGGCACGCAGCTCACCATGCGTACGTTCCACATTGGTGGCGTTGCGAGTGGCGGCTTCAAGACCCCGGAAATCCGGGTGCGCGCCAGCGGCACCGTCAAGTACCGCAGTCTCCGACTCGTCGAGACGGCCGAGGGGGCGAACATCGTCCTCAACAAGACCGGCACCATCCAGATCATCGACGCCGATGAGAAGGAGTTGGAGTCGTACAACATCGTGGTCGGTTCCTTCCTGCACGTCGGCGACGGCGCCAAGATCGAAAAGGGAGCCGTGCTGGCCCAATGGGACCCGTACAACATCCCCGTGCTGTCCGAAAAGGGCGGCACCATTGTGTTCAAGGACATGATCCCGGGTGTCACGGTGAAGCGCGAACTCGACGAATCGTCGGGCCGCATCGCCACGGTCGTCATCGAGCACAAGGAAGATCTCAACCCGCAGGTTGAGATTCGCGACGCCAAGAACAAGGCGCTCGCCGCCTATTCGATTCCGGTCGGGGCGCAGATCGCCGTCAACGAGGGCGACACCATCGCCCCCGGCGCGCTCCTCGCCAAGACGCCCCGTCAGGCCTCCAAGACCAAGGACATCACGGGTGGCCTTCCGCGCGTGGCTGAGCTTTTCGAAGCCCGCCGCCCGAAGGAAGCCGCCGAGATGTCCCGGATTGATGGTATCGTCGGATTCGAGGGAACCGTCCGTGGCAAGCGCAAGCTCGTCGTCAAAAACGAGGAGACCTCACAGGAAGAGGAGCATCTCATCGCGACCGGCCGGCACATCATCGTGCAGCCCGGCGACGTCGTCCACAAGGGTCAGCACCTCACGGAGGGCGCCGCCGATCCCCATGAAATCCTCGAGATCCTCGGGCCGTCGGCGCTCTACGATTTCCTCATCTCCCAGGTGCAGGAGGTCTACCGCCTGCAGGGCGTGACGATCAACGACAAGCACATCGAGATCATCATCCGCC
>JBAXWQ010000042.1:0-17527 GCA_037128315.1 Opitutia bacterium
GGGCTGGCCTTGGCAGGCGGCCAGGACGGCATCGGCGCTGGCCTTGACCCAGAGGCGGTCGATCCGGTCGTGCTCGTCATCGCTCTTGCGGAAGTCAGACCGCTGGTAGGTGCCCTCGTAGGTGCCCTTGGCGACCCCGAAGCTGGCGGTCACCCGCCAGTAATCCCGGGGCTTGAAATTCCGGATTTCCAGCTCGCGATCGTAGACGATGGCCAGGGTGGGGGTCTGCACGCGACCGACCGAGGCAACATTGCCGGCCCGGGAGCCGAACATGCGCTTGGTCAGGGCCCGGGTGCCGTTGATGCCGATGAGCCAGTCGCTCTCGCTGCGACAGCGGGCCGCGTCGGCCAGCCCCTGCATTTGCTCGGCGGAGCGCAGGTGCTTGAATGCCTCCTTGATGCCCTCGTTGGTCATCGACGACATCCACAGGCGCTGGAACGGTTTTTTACATTTCGTCAGCTGGTATATATAAGTGAAGATAAGCTCACCCTCCCGGCCGGCGTCGCAGGCGTTGATCACCTTGGTCACGTCCTTCCGGGCGAGCAGTTTCTTCAGCTGGTCGAACCGGGTCTTCGATTCCGGGATGGGCTTCAGTTCAAATTGCTCCGGGATGATGGGCAGGGTCTCCAGCCGCCAGAAGCCGTATTTCTTCTTGTCGATATCCTCCGGCATCTGGAGGCCGACCAGGTGGCCCACCGCCGACGAGATCACATATTCGTCGTTTTCAAAATGGTCGCCCTGTTTCGGGATTTTACCGAGGGCGCGCGCCAGGTCGGCGGCCACGGACGGCTTCTCGGCAATGATGAGACACTTCATGTGGGGGACGAGCCGTTAGCTCGTGCCCGGAGAATTTCAAGCAATACTTTTACGGCCGCACCTGCGGCCTTCACCGCCGGCGCCGGATTTCAGCAGGGAATTATCCCGTGAATGTGACCGAGAATCGACGGCCGGCCGGCGTCGAAAAAATAATCCGGTTCTGCGCTTTGGCTGATACACTGAAGCCATTCGCCCGAGCTCACAGTCATTCACTTGCTTTGTCTTGGCTGTAGCCGGCCTCGTTGAGGCCGTCCGGGGTCAGCGACCCCGGCTACAGTTATGCTGTGGGCCTAATTCCTCTGGGCTTGTCTTGGATCGTGAGCCTGTCGAGCGGCCCCGGGAATTTTTACTTCACGCCCAGCTCGGCCAGCGTGCTGTCCAGGGCCTGCAGCAACTCGGCGATGGTTGCATCGGTTTCGTCGCCCATGTTCGAGATGCGAAAGGCCTTGCCCTTGAGTTTGCCGTAGCCGCCGTCGATGACGAGGTGGTGCTTCGCCTTCAGGATTTTGTTCAAGGCGGCGAGATCGACGTTCAGCGTGTTGGCGAAGCAGTTCAGGCTGACGGAGCCGAATCCTTCCCGGGGAAACAGCTTAAAGCCCTTGGCGAAGGCCCAGTCGCGCACCGTCTGGTTGAGGCGGGCATGGCGGGCATAGCGCGTCTCGGCTCCCTCGGCCTTGATGTCCTCCAGCTTGGACTTGAGCGCGTAGATCAGGGGTATGACCGGCGTGCTGGGGGTCATGCCGTTTTCGTGGTTCTTCTGGAACTCAAGGAAATCAAAATAGTAGCCGCGGCCGGTGATGGTGGCGGCCCGGGCCAGGGCCCGTGGTGAGACCGAAAAGACCGACAGGCCGGGCGGCAGGGCGAGCGCCTTCTGGGACCCGGTGATCATGACGTCGATGCCGAGTTCATCCTTCTTGATCGGCAGCGCGCTGAACGAGCTGATGGTGTCGACGATGCTGATGACCTCGGGAAAATCGCGCAGCACCGCCATGAGGGCGGGCAGATCGCTCATGCAGCCGCAGGAGGTCTCATTGTGGATGAGGGTGACGGCGTCGTACTGGCCGGTGGCCAGCTCGGCGCGCAAGGCGGCCGGATCGACGGGCTGCCCCCATTCCGCCTTGAGGCCGCCGGCGGCCAGGCCGCAGCGCTGGGCGACATCCAGCCACTTGTCGGAAAAAGCCCCGTTCATGCAGCACAGCACTTTTTTCTGCACGACGTTGCGGAGCGAGCCTTCCATCACACCCCAGGCGCTGCTGGTGCTGAGGTAGACGGGGTCCCGGGTGAAGAAGAGGGCCTGCAAATCCGGCTGCATGGACTGGTAGAGTGCCACGAAGTCGGTGCTGCGATGCCCGATCATGGGTTGGGCCATTGCGCGGAGGGTTTTTTCCGAGACGGCAATCGGGCCGGGAATAAATAGTTTATAGCTCATGGGAGATGAAGCCGGTGTTGCATGTCGCTAGACCAGCAGCTAACACAGACTCACAACCGCCCATCCCGAAGCGTCAAAGCCAATTTGTTCATGCCCAACCGCTGGTTCCGTCATAAAGTCGATGAGTTTGAGCAATTCGCCATCGATGTCATCATGGGCCGGAGGGAGGGGACGGCGGCGGCGCTGTTCGGCGGCTTCCTGCAGGCCTGCTCCTACCTTTTCAGCGGTATCGTGCAGCTGCGGCTGTGGCTTTACCGGCAACGGATTTTCCGCGACCAGCCGCTGGGTTGCCTGGTGGTGGTGGTCGGCAACCTGACCGTCGGGGGCACCGGCAAGACTCCCGTCGTGGAAATGTTTGCCAAGGCCCTGCGCGACCGCGGGCGGAAGGTCGCCATCCTGTCCCGGGGCTACAAGAGCAAGGCGCCGCCCTTGTGGCAGAAATGGTGGTTCTGGCTGAATCATACCGAGGAACCGCCGCCCCGCGTGGTCAGCGATGGCGTGACGGTCCTGCTCGACTCCGAGGTTGCCGGCGATGAGCCCTTCATGCTCGCCCGCAACCTGCCCGGGGTCGTGGTCCTGGTGGACAAGAACCGGGTGAAGGCGGGGGCCTACGCCATCAAGCGCTTTGGCTGCGACACGCTGATCCTGGATGACGGCTTCCAGTACCTGCCGCTCAAGGGGCGGCTGAACCTGCTGCTCGTCGACAAGACCAACCCGTTCGGCAACGGCTTCATGCTGCCCCGCGGCGTCCTGCGCGAGCCCATCAAGCACCTGAGCCGGGCGTCCTATGTGCTCCTCACCAAGTCCAAGGGCGTGCGCGACACGGAACTGGAGGAGATGATCCAGAAATTCAATCCCGGCGTGGAAATCATCGAGTGTGCGCACAAGCCAAAATACCTGCAGCGCATCGACACGCCGGAGCGGATCCCCCTGTCCGCGCTGGCGGGGCGGAAAATCGGCGCGTTCAGCGGCATCGCGGCGCCCGAGAGCTTTGAGGCTTTTTTGCGCGAGACCGGGGCCCGGCTGGGCTACACGCGGCGGTTTCTCGACCATTACCGTTTCACGCACGAGGACCTCGCGAAGGTTTTTGCCGAGGCCAAGCTGGCCGGAGTTGAGATGATCATCACCACCGAGAAGGACGCGGTGCGCATCGATGCCGGTGAGGATATTCCGCTGCCCTGCTATTACCTGCGCCTGGAGATTGAGATATTGCGCGGGGCTGCTGATTTTCAGGAGGCCGTCGGCAAGATCTGCTTCCCGCGCGGCGAGGCGGTGGTGAATTCGACCCCACCGCTTTGAATGGAGGGCTCGCGTCCCTGCGAGCCGGGCCGGTCCGCCGGGAAGCGGACCCTCCACCGGCAAGGCAACCTTCGTGCTCCGCCTTTGCTATTGATCGCCGTCCGCGCCACCGCGAAAGTCGGACCATGAGCGATCCCCGTTATGCCCAGCTGGCCGAGGTCCTGACCGGCTTTTCCACCGATTTGCAGAAAGGCGAGCGGGTGCTCATCGACGCCTTTGACGTGCCGGACGCCTTCACCATCGCCCTGGTCCAGTCGGCGCAGCGGTGCGGCGCCCTGCCGTATGTGAACATCCAGCGCAGCCGGGTCACCCGCGAACTGCTGCTGGGCGCGACGGCCGAGCAATATGCCGTCACTTCCGACATCGAGCTGCAGCGCATGCGGCAAATGCAGGCCTACATCGCGGTGCGCGGCTCCGACAACATCTTCGAAACCTCCGACGTGCCCGCGGCCCGCGTGCAGACGGTCGCCAAGGTGCTGAAGCCGGTCCTCGACTACCGCGTCAACCAGACCAAGTGGGTCGTCCTGCGCTGGCCCTCGGCCGCCATGGCCCAGCAAGCCGGCCGCAGCACGGCGGCGTTCGAGGATTTTTATTTCCGCGTCTGCACCTTCGATTACCGGCGCTATGGGCCGGGCATGAAGGCCCTGGCCGACCTGATGGACCGGACGGACCGGGTGCACCTGCGGGGTCCGGGCACGGACTTGCAATTCTCAATCAAGGGCATCGGCGCCGTGCCGTGCGGCGGGCTCCGCAACATTCCGGACGGCGAGGTGTTCTCCTGCCCGGTCAAGGACAGTGTGGAGGGAGTCATCCAGTACAACGCGCCCACGGTCTACCTCGGCACTTCCTTCGACAGCATCCGGCTGGTTTTCAAAAAAGGCCGGATCGTCGAGGCCACCAGCAACAACACGAAACGGCTGAACGAAATCCTGGATACGGATGCCGGCTCGCGCTACATCGGGGAGTTTGCCCTCGGCTTCAATCCGCACATCCTCGAGCCGATGCGGGACATCCTTTTCGATGAGAAGATCGCCGGCTCGTTCCACTTCACCCCGGGCCAGGCCTATGAGCAGGGCGGCAACGGCAACAAGTCCGCGGTACACTGGGACATGGTCAACATCCAGCGGCCGGAATACGGCGGCGGGGAAATCTGGTTTGACGGCAAGCTCATCCGCAAAGACGGCCTCTTCACCATCCCGGCCCTGAAAAAGCTGAATCCCGACCAGCTGCTCAAGCAAGGGTAGGGCGGCGAGTCCCTTCGCCGCCGTTCGGCGCGGAACGGAGTCCGCGCCCTACCAGACCAAACCATGCTGCCGGATTCATCCCTCGCCAACTTCATCCAGTCGCTGCCGAAGACGGAGACGCACCTGCACGTCGAGGGCGCGCTGCCCTATGAGTTGCTGCGCGCCTGGCAGCCGCAGACTTTCCCGGAGTTTCCCGTTTTCCGCACGCGCCGCTACCGGTACCCGTCGTTTGCGGATTTCAATCAGCGCTTGTTCGAGCACGCCCAGCCCTGGTTCACCACGGCCGAGCGCTACCACCTGGCCGCCCGGGCGATGTTTGCGCAGCACGTGGCCGAAAACGTCAAATATGTTGAAACCAGTTTCCATCTGCCGATGACCGGTTTCATCCAGGTGCCCGGCCGGGAAATTATCGCCGCCATCCGGTCCGCAGTTCCGCCGGGTCTGGTTGTCCACATCTTCGCCGGGATGCTGCGCAGCGACCTCACCGGATCGCTGCGCCCGACCATCGATGCGTTGCACACCTGGGATGAGCTGGCGGGGGTCGACCTGCACGGGACGGAGCAGCTGCCCACTGCACCCGATACAGCCATGGTCTGGGCGCGGCTGCGGGCGGCCGGCAAGGTGACCAAGTGCCATGCCGGCGAATTTGACGGTCCGGCCCGGGTGCGCGAAGCCATCGAGGTGCTGGGGGTCACCCGCATCCAGCACGGGGTGCGCGCGGTCGAGGATCCGGCGGTGGTCCAATTGGCGGCGGACCGAGGTATCACGTTTGACGTCTGCCCGATCAGCAATGTCGGCCTGCAGGTGGTGCCCGACATGGCGCACCACCCCCTGCGCCAGCTGGGCGCCGCGGGTATTCGCTGCACGATCAGTACCGATGATCCCCTTTGCTTTGGCAATTCGCTCAACGAGGAATACGCGGCGCTGGCCCAGGACCTGAACTATACCCACCGGGAGCTGGCACAGCTGGCCCGGAATGGCTTCGAGGTGGCAGCACTGGACGCCGCGGAAAAGCAGCGGTGGCTGGCGCAGCTCGACACGATTATCCATGGGTAGGGCGAGTCGTCCCGACGAGCCGCGGCTCATCCGGAGGATTCACCCTACCTTTGTTTTTTGCAGGAGCCTGCTTGCAGGCGATGGATTGACCTGCAGCATCGCATCACTTGGAACCCACCACCTACATCGTCCCCGACTCCATCCGCCGCGAACGCGTCGACAAGGTGCTGGCCTCGGCCTTCCCGGAGCATAGCCGCGCGGCCTTTCAGCGCACCCTGGAGGCCGGGCTGGTCAAGGTTGACGGGGTCGTGATCGAGCAGAGTCAGGAGGTGCGGGCCGGCCAATCGGTCGAGTGGTCCTTTCCGGCCACGACCCAGGCCGAACTGAAGGCGGTGGATATTCCTCTGCAGGTGATTTTCGAGGACAAGCACCTCATCGTGCTGAACAAGGCGGCCGGCATGGTCGTTCATCCCGGCATTGGCACGGGGGAGGACACGATGGTGCACGCGCTGCTCGCCCATTGTGCCGGTCAGTTGAGCGGGATCGGCGGGGTCGAGCGGCCGGGGATAGTCCATCGCCTGGACAAGGAAACCTCCGGACTGATCGTGGTGGCCAAGAACGATACGGCACACCGCGCGCTGGCCGATCAGTTTGCCTCCCGGACCATGCGCAAGGAATACGTGACGCTGGTCTCGGGCGTGCCCAAGAAAGACAGCGGCAGCATTGACCGGAGCATCAGCCGTCATCCCGTCCACCGTTATCGCATGACGACAGGGGAGGGCGGCCGGCCTTCCCGGACCGATTGGGCGGTGGAGAAGAAATTCGCCGACAAGGCGGCTTACCTTCGTTGCCGGATTCACACGGGGCGCACCCACCAGATCCGGGTGCATCTGAAATCACTCGGCCATCCGGTGCTGGGTGACGCCACCTACGGCTGGAAGCAGGACCCGGCGATGCCCGTGCCGGCGAGGATCATGCTGCACGCCGAGCACCTGGTTTTTACCCATCCGGTGAGCGGCAAGATCATGGACCTGGTCGCGCCCCTGCCCAAGGATTTCAAGCAGCTGCTGGCGGCACTAAAGAAAATTTAGGCGGGCCACCGCCCTGCCGGAGGGCCCACGTCGCTGCGGGTCGCTCAGAGGAAGTCGAATGATATCAGGGCAGTGAGGCCAGGGCTTCGGCCGCCAGGCCCCAGCGCAGGTTGTACAGGGAATGGTGGAAACGGTCCACATGGGCATAGTCGGCCACGGTCAGCATGGTGACGAGTGCGGCCGGGAACACATCCGCGCGGGCGGCCGGCAGGCCGGGCACGGCCTTGCGCTGTTCGAGGGTGAGGGGCGCCAGCTCATCCAGCAGATGGGCGAGGGTATCAAGACCGACGCTGGCCGGGGTGTCCTCCAGGGCCAAGCCGTGCCGGGCTCCCTTGATCGCGCGGACCGCGGTCATGCTGCCGCCGGTGAAGACGGCCGCCGGGGCGGTCACCGGAAACCGAAATCCACTGCGCTTCAGTTCGTCCCGCACATGCACGGCCAGGGCGGTCGTCTCGGCGACAACCAGCGGGGCGGTCACATCCCGGATGAAACGTTCCGTCAGCCGCACGCAACCCAAGGGGAGACTCAACGCCTGCTTGATCTGCCGCCCGGAAAATAACAGGCATTCCAGGCTGCCGCCACCGAGGTCAAAGACCAAAAAGTCCTGCGCGGCGGCCATTGCCGGGTCACACGTCAGGCCCCGGCCGATCAGGTTGGCTTCCTCGTCGCCGCTGAGAATGCGGATCGTCCGGCCCGTGGCGGTCAGCACCCGGTCAAGAAAGGCGGAGCCATTGGCGGCATCCCGCACGGCGCTGGTGGCCACGAGTACCGTTTGGACGGGGGCGAAGGGGGCCGCGACGGCCAGTAGATTCTGGATGGCGGCGAGCCCGCCGGCCATGCCGGCCTCGGTCAGTTGCGGCGGGTGCTGGCTGATGCCGGCGCTGATGCGGGCATCCAGCGTCTGGCTGGCCAACGCGAGCAGCTGGCCGGCCGCATCGCGGGCGGCCACCAGCACCTTGATGGAGTTGCTGCCGATGTCGATGACGGCGACAGCATTGGAGCTAGGCGATACGGATTTCACGGCTGGACACGGAAAAAGAAGATGTTTCCGCACGGCGTCATTCTGAGCGTAGCGAAGAATCCAGTCATCGCGCGCACCCAGACTGGATCCTTCGCTTCGCTCAGGATGACAGGGGACGAAAATATATCAGTGATCATCCGTGGAATCCGTGGCTTAAAAATCACTGATCACAGCACAAAATCCTCGGGCGCGATGAGCACGACGAACTCGCCCTTCAGGCTCATCTTGCCGAGGCGCTCCACCACGTCGCCGGCGCGGCCGGTCAGGAAAGTCTCATGGATTTTGGTGATTTCCTTGGCGATGCAGACCACCCGGTCCGCGCCGAGCACCTGGACGATTTCTGCGGCAAATTTGTCGATGCGATGACAGCTTTCGTAAAGGGCGAGGGTGTAGTCGAAGTGCCGGTATTTTTCCAGAAAGGCCGTGCGGGCGGCCGTCTTGGGCGGGAGAAAGCCGGCGAACAGGAATCCGTTGGTCGGCAGACCGGCGGCGGACAGTACCGTGACGAGGGCGCTCGGCCCGGGGACGGGGATGACGGGGAGTTGGCGCCGGCGGCAGGCGCGGACGAGGCGAAAGCCCGGGTCGCTCAGGCCGGGGGTGCCGGCGTCGCTGACGACGGCGATGGAACGTCCGGCCGCGATGAGGTCCGCCAGTTTTTCCGCCGCCTCCGCCTCATTGTGTTCGTGATAGGGGGTAAGTTCCCGGTGCAGGCCGAGACGGGTGAGCATGGCGCCGGTGGTTCGCGTGTCCTCGCAGGCCACCAGGTCCACGGCGCCGAGGATGGCCCGGGCCCGTTCGGTCAGATCAGCGAGATTACCAATCGGGGTGGCCACGACATAGAGGTGGCCCGCCAAGGGGGTCAGGGAAGCGTTGGCGACAAGCGGGGTCATGATGTCGCCGGCAGGGGCTCGGTCGGAGGCTTACTTGCCCATGCCCGGGATGCGGCCTTCCCATTCGGCCGGTCGGCTCCAGGGAATCGACGAGTCATTCTTGGGCGGGGTGCAGCCGGAAAGACCCGCGAGGGACAGGGCGGCCAGAGCGGACACGAAGAGGACTTTGCGAAAAATAGACATGTTCATATTCTCCATACGACAAATTGGACGGTCTGCAACTGTCGTTTCTGCCTGTGAGGAGCGACCCGTAAAGGACAGTCGCGGCATCAGGCTGTCCCGCTGTAAGTCGACTCGAACCAGGGCTTGCGGGCCGTCTTGACGACACCGCTGCCAGGGTTCGCGGCCAGATGTTCCAGTACCTTGAAGATGGTCTCGGTCTGGTCCGGCTGGCCCAACTGGGCGGCCAGGGATGCGGCGGTGAAGGCGGTACCCGCCTCGGCGCGCAGAGTGGCGGCGATCTTGAGCTTGAGGGTGATGACCCCGCCGGCGGCCTTCTTGCCGGCTTCGACGCCGGGCTGGTGGTAGGCGTTGATGTTGACGAGCGAGGCGTAGAGGCCGACTGCGCGTTCGTAGAGGGCGATGAGCATGCCGACGGTCTTCGGGGAGACCTCGTTCACGGTGATCGTGATGGAATGGCGGTTTTTCTCGCTCAGCGCGTCGCGCGTGCCGAGGAAGAAACCCTGCAGGAAATCGCCGCTGGTGACGCCCGGCTCCACCTCGAGTGAGGTGTCGGCGGCGCGGTCCTTCAGGACCTCGATGAAGGTGAGGAAGAAATTGTTCACGCCTTCGCGCAGTTGCTGCACGTAGGCGTGCTGATCGGTCGAGCCCTTGTTGCCGTAGACGGCGATGCCCTGGTTGACGACTTGGCCGGCGAGGTCGAGTTCCTTGCCGAGCGACTCCATGACGAGCTGCTGCAGGTAGCGGGAAAAAAGCAGCAGCCGGTCCTTGTAGGGCAGCACTACCATGTCCTTGGTGCCCCGGCCGTCGGTGGCCCAGTACCACATGAGGGCCAGCAGGGCGGCGGGGTTTTCGTGCACGGTGGTTTTCCGGGTGACCGCGTCCATGGCGGCGGCGCCGGCCAGCAGCTGGTCGATCTTGATGCCCTGGAGGGCCGCGGGCAGCAGGCCCACGACACACAGTTCCGAGGTCCGGCCGCCCACCCAATCCCACATGGGGAAACGGGCAAGCCAGCCTTCTTTCAGCGCCACATGGTCGAGCTTGGAACCCTCGCCGGTGACGGCGACGAAATGCTTGGCGTAGTCGAGCCCAGCCGCCTGGAAGGCCGCCTGCGCCTCGAGCATGCCGTTGCGGGTCTCGGCCGTGCCGCCCGACTTGGAGATGACCAGCACGAGGGTCTGCTTGAGCCGGCTGCCCAGCTGCTTCAGCACATAGTCCATGCCGTCGGGATCGGTGTTGTCGAAGAACGAGATTCCCATCTTGTCCCGGCCACCCTTGAGCCGACCGAGGGCGTGGCTGACGAATTGGGGCCCGAGCGCCGAGCCGCCGATGCCGATGACGAGGACTTCCTTGAACTTGCCCGCCGCACAGGCGGCCGCACCCTGATGCACTTTCGTCGTGAAGGCCTTGATGGCATCGAGGCTGGAGACAATCGCCGCGCGCAGCTCCGCGGTTGGGGCGAGTTCCGGGGTGCGCAGCCAATAGTGCCCAACCATCCGCTTCTCGTCCGGATTGGCCACCGCACCCGCTTCGAGCGCCGCCATGTCGGCGAAGGCCTGCGCCATTTTTGGCGCCATGGATGCCAGATAATCATCCGGGAAAGGCATGCGGCTGATGTCGAGGGCCAGGCCGAGCTTGGGGTTGGTGTAATAGTGCGACTTGAAGCGATCCCAGTTCATAGGCCGCAAGGAATAGCGCCGTGGGCCGGCGGCGGCTAGCTCGAAAACGGAGAGGCCTGGCACCCGGCCGCACGAGCTGAGGGCCACCGGGAGAGATCTCGTTTTTCGGGATTGCTAGCGTGGTGCTCCGCCGCATTCACTGGCGGCTACAAGCATGTCCTTTGATCTCAAGCGTGTGTTAAAAGTGATGCTGTTCGCCTCGAACGGTCCACTCTCGGTTAAAGATATCCAGACGGCCTTCACCCGTTTCCACGAGCAAGCGCTGGGGCTGCCCTTGGTGGATGCGCCGGCCGCCGGTTCCGAGGCCGGGGCTGGGCCCGAGGCCACGGCGACCGGGTAGATCGAAGCGGTGGAAGCCGCCGCTCCGCCCGCCGAGGAAGATGAATTTTATCGCGACGTTCCCAGTCTGGTGACCACGACGGAAATCACCGAGGCCATGGCCGCCATCTCGCTCGAGTGGCAGGCGGCCGACAGCGAGATCGTGCTCGTCGAGGGTCATCATGGCTGGCGGATGGTGACCCATCCGCGCTATGCCCGCTGGGTGCGGTTGCTGCGCAATGAACCGCCGCCGGTGCGCCTGAGCCCTTCCTCGCTGGAGACCATGGCCGTGATCGCCTATCGCCAGCCGGTCACGCGGGCGGAAATCGAGCGGATTCGCGGGGTGTCGGCCGAGGCCGGCCTGAACAAGCTGCTGGAGCGCGATCTGGTCTATGTGGTGGGACGGGCGGACCTGCCGGGCCGGCCGATCCAATACGGCACCACGGATGCTTTCCTGGAGTTCGTCGGGATCAAGTCACTCGACGAGTTGCCCTCATCGGACGTGCTCTCGCCCCGGCAGATCGACGCCTGGCTGCAGACCTCCAGCGCCCCGCGCGGCGCCGGGGATGCCGAAATGGGTTTGGATGAGACCGAACAAAGCCAGCTTTCCTTGGAGAAAGCAGCCACGACTGACGGGCCCGCCGCATGAACCAGCGCGTCCGGATCGGCGTCATTGGCGCGGGCGGCAACACCCGCCTGCAGCACCTGCCGGGCTTCAAGGCCATTCCGGGCGTCGAGCTGGCCGCCGTCTGCAACCGGACCCGGGCCTCCGGGGAAAAGGTCGCCCGGGAATTCGGGATTCCCGTGGTCGCGGAAAACTGGCGGGCCATCATTGAGTCACCCGACATCGATGCGATCTGCATCGGCACCTGGCCGAATATGCACGCGAAACTGGCGGTGGCCGCGCTGCGCGCGGGCAAGCATGTGCTGACCGAGGCGCGCATGGCCCGCAACCACGCCGAGGCCGAGATGATGCTGGAGGAATCCCGGCAGCATCCCAATCTGGTTGCGCAAATCGTCCCCGCCCCCATGTCGCTGCCCTTCGATGCCACGATCATCGAGCTGCTGGCCAGCGGTGTGATCGGCCCGCTCCGCGAGGTGCTGGTGACCTGCACGAACGGCTCCCAGGCGGACAGCGCCACACTCCGCAACTGGCGGCAGGATGGTGGACTGAGCGGCAAGAACACCCTTTTCCTGGGCATCTATTACGAGATGACCCTGCGGTGGCTCGGGCGGGGGGTGACGGCCCTGATCGCCGATTCGGCCATCTTCACCAAGGAGCGCAAGGACGACGAAGGTGTACCTTGGCCGACGACCATCCCGGAAAGTGTCTCCGTGCTCGGACGGTATGCGGACGGGGCGCGGTTGGTGGCCCACTTCAGCGGGGTGGAGCAGACGGCGCTGCGCAATGAAATCCGCCTCAACGGCAGTGCGGGCGGGCTGCGGCTCGATCTGGCGCGCAACGAGCTCTGGCTGACCCGGGCCGGCGAGGCGGAGCAACGGGTGGAGATTTCGCCGGAGAAAAAAGGGGCCTGGCGGGTGGAGGCCGATTTCATCGACAGCATACGCTACCGCAAGCCGGTGACGCTGACGGATTTTAAGACCGGCGTGAGCTACATGCACTTCACCGACGCCGTTTGGGAGTCGTGGAATGCCCTCGGGCAGCGCGTGACGCTGTGAGGCAAGTTGAATGATTCGTGGTGGGCCCGCGTCCCGGCGGGCCGTCAGGTGATGGATTCGCAATTACGCCGCCCGGCGCGCAGGGACGCGCGCCCTCCAATCGGGGCAAATGCAAGGCAGGCTCCAGGCACCATCGACGACCTACGCGGCCCGGCGCAGAAAATACAGGGCAAGCACGCCCAGGGCGAGGAGGCCGAGGGCGACAAAAAAATAGAGATAGCAGCCCCGCTTGATGTTTTTCTGCAGTGAGCCGGGATCGCTTTTATACTGGGCGAGGATGGCTTCGGCATCGGCGGCCGCCTGGGCGCTGGCGGCGGTTGGCGGGGCGGCCGGTTCAGGCGCACGCGGGACCGGGATCGGTTTGGCGGCGAGCGGGGCGCCTTGACCGGCTTCCCGCGCAATTTCGCGGTCAAGCCAGTCGAGCTGCTCCTGGGCCAAGGCGCGCTGTCGTTGCAGGTCTTTCAGCCGGTCGGACATGGGGGCAGCTCAGCTTTTTTCCACCGACGATGCAATCCTCCTCCGCACCGGTTGGAGGGGGGAGGTTGCCCGATGGCCAGCCGCCTGGGTGCAGGTGCCTAGTAGCCTGTATCGTATGATTTTTCGGCTGGGCCACCGAGCCAAGCTGGAGCATAGGCATAGAGGTCACGGCGCAATGTCAGGGCGATATATCGGGCTAGGAGATGGGCTCGGTGCACTCCGGGTCGGAACTCGGTGTGCTCTGTGACAAAATTCCTTCCCGCCGCGCCAGAAGTCCAAACTTTTTGGTGTTACTGGATACTAGCCCGATCAATAAAAAAGCGCACCACAAGGTGCGCTTGGAATGAAGGGCCGTTTGCCGTCGGTCAGACGACGTTCACCTTGCGGTGCGCCTTGTCGAACTCGACGGTGCCGTCGCGCAGGGCGAACAGCGTCCAATCACGGCCGACGCCCACGCCCTTGCCGGGGTGGTGCTTGGAGCCGCGCTGCCGGACGATGATGCCGCCGGCGAGGACCTTCTGGCCGCCATAAAGTTTGATGCCCAGACGTTTCGAGACGCTGTCGCGACCGTTGCTGGATGATTTCTGACCTGTTTTATGTGCCATGGCAGTGGTTGCTTACAGTTTGATGGATTCGATCTTGATCACGGAGAGTTCCTGACGGTGACCGCGTTTGCGCTCCATGCCCTTGCGCTTCTTCTTCTTGAAAACGATGACCTTCTTGGCCCGTTTGTTTTCCAGGACCTTGGCCTTGACCGAGGCACCGACGAGGAAGGGAGTACCGACCTTGAAATTTTCGCCTTCGCCAGCGGCGAGGACTTCATTGATTTCGATCGTGGAACCGGTTTCCGTCTTGGGATAGCGGTCGACGATGAGGATATCGCCCTCGCTGACCGAGAACTGCTTCCCCTGCGTTTTGATAGTGGCTTTCATAAGTTCAAAGGGGCGAAATAAGAGGAGTGGCCGCAGGGTAAGCAAGAATTATTTTCTCCGACGTGTCGACTGCCCTAACCCGGATAGTTCAGACCTTAAAAAGCAGTCCATAAGAGAAATATCCGTTTCCCCAACATCGCGTCGGGGAAAAGCGACCTGGTCGCGGTTAGCCCCGACAAAGTCGGCCCGCAGGGCGAACCGCTTACACCCACAGTCGTAAGCTGTTCGGGCTAAGGCCCGCGCTTTTCGGGTTTAACGAAGAGGTAGTTCGTGAGAAAACTGAGTCCCATCAGGCCGCTCAAGGTGCGGATATTGCGCATGGCGCCCACGACTGTACTGAGTTCACTGGCGGCCGGCTCCTCCAGCTTCACCAACAACAGGCAACCCAGCAGGGAAACCACGGGCTGAACCAGAAAAACAACATGGTAAACCGTTAGCGGAGCATAGCCTTGTGCGAATGCCCAGGCCAGGACCTGTCCCCCGATGATGGGGGAAATGGCGGCAACGGCCGAGCCTGCCGCCAGATTGAGCCCCAAAGCCAGGTTTTTGGCCCCCGGGGGGATCAGTTTCAGCAAAATGGTGAACTGCCCGAGCACGAAGCCGGCACTCCAGCTTCCGCCCACCAGCCACATCCCGTAAAGCAGCCAGCTGTTGGCCGGGGTCAGAATGCACCAGGCTAAATTCTGCATCTGCCACAGCCCAAGCGCCACCGCCATGACGGCCTTGTTGCCGTATCGGTCCAGCAGCTGGCCCCAGACCGGCAGGGACAGCACCCCGCCCAAGGCGGACAGGGTGGCAAGGATGCCGACCTGGGTGCCGGAAAAATTCAATTCCTCATAAAGAAAAACGGGATAAAAGGGACCAAAGCAGTTGGCCCCGAAGGACCAGATGGCGCCAAAGGCGATAAACAGCAGGAGCGACCGCGCCCGGGCCACGATCCGCACCTGTTCGGCGAACGGCCGTTCCGTCACCCGTGGGGCCGGGGTGGCGGGACGCACGGCCGGCATCAGATAGAAAAAATAGAGTGAAACCACGCGGCACACGCACGCGACACCGATGACCGCTTGGAAAATGCGGAGCGAATATCCCCCGAGGGACAGGATGTAGCCGGTCACCAGGACAAATAGCAGCGTGGCGCCCTGGCAGTAGCGATTGCGCTGGCCGAAGTAGCGGCCGCGCAGCCGGGAGGGCACCAGATCGTGCATCCAACTGTTCCAGGCGACCGCCAATGAGGCATTGCACAGGCTGGAAACTGAAAACCACAGCAGCAGGAATTTACCCACGGCCAGGGGGTCGTCCAGCGGCAGGGCGGGGAGCCGCCAGGCCAACCACGCCCAGCTGATGGTGTGCAATGCCGCCAAGGTGATGGCCGTGGGCTTGACCGGCAGCCAGCGGGCGATGAGCGGCGAATAGAACACCTGGGCGAAGTTGCAGGCGAAAGGCAGGGAGGTCAGGTTGCCGATTGCCGGCTTGGACAGGGCCAGGCCCTTCGTCACGAGGGCGGTGATGAAAATATTCACCGGCAGGGACATCGTGACAATCGGCGTCGCCAGCATGCCCTCCGCCGTGCTCGCGCGCAGGCCCCGGCGCAGGCGCTCGCGCGACCGGGAAAGATGGGGTGGGACGGATATTGCCTGCGCCATGATCAGCTGGGATGCTGGACGGGTGGCGCGGGTCGTAAATCCGAAAGAGTTTTTATCACACGCGACCGTGGCGCACGCGCGGTCGCTCTTGGGCCGCATCTTGGTCCGCACCTCGGCCGAGGGTTGCCGCCGGCTCCTCATCACCGAGGTGGAGGCGTACGACGGGGAAAATGATCTGGCCTGTCACGCGAGCAAGGGCCGGACGCCGCGCACTGAGATCATGTACCGGCCCGGCGGCATCTGGTATGTTTACCTCTGCTATGGCATCCATGAAATGGTGAACCTGGTGACCGGTCCGGCGGATTATCCGGCGGCGGTGTTGATTCGCGGCGTCAGCGGCATCGACGGTCCGGGCCGCCTGACGAAGCAACTGGCCATAGGCCGCCACCTCAACGGCCAGCCCGCCCGTCCCTCCAGCGGGCTGCATCTGGAGGATCCGCCCGGCAGCGTTCCCGCCGTGCAGATCAGGAGGGGGCCACGCATCGGGGTGAGCTACGCCGGGCCCCACTGGGCGGGAAAACGCTGGCGCTTCTGGCTCGACCCCGATTTCGCCCACTCCTTCGCCGCCTCTATTTCGCCGTCGCTGCCGCCGGCGCCTGATAGTCGCTGAGCAGCAGCGTGGCGGTGCCGAAATTCAGCTTGAGCTGCATCCGAACCGGCAGGTTGCTGGCGTCCTGGGAAATCCAGACCTTGATTTCCCCTCCCTTCTTGAAGAGGCCCTGCGGATTCTTCTCCATCCGCGGGATCAAGACCAGCGTCTGATACGTGCCCAGCGGGGTGCGCACCTCCTCCAGGTGGTCGGCGTAGATCGCCAGGGGATAAAAATCGCGCCCGAATTGGACCAGCAGGTCGCGCTTCTCGCCGGGCTTGAGATTCCAGTCGCGCGTCTGCACCAGGGCGCTGATCAGATCGACGGGGTTGCCCTCGGGAATCGGAATGATGGTCGAGCGCTCGGGGCGGACCCGGTCGGTGTACGCCGCCGTGTGGTTGGGGTAGTCGAAGGTGATGCTCGTGTCGGTGGCCCGCTTGGGGTCGGCGCCGCTTTCCTTCACGCTCAGCATCCGCCCGGTTTTTTTATCGATGACGACCTCGGCCTTGTTGTCGAAGGCATAGAGGCTGCGCACAATCCCGCGCGACCGCGTGTCGGTGGTCACGCTCATCACCTCGTTCCCGTCCAATTTCTGGTCATGCGCCGCAATGGTCAGGTTGCCGGCGTGGGTGAAGAGGAGGAAGCTCACCTTGTAGGTGAATGACTCGCCGTCGCGGAACGCGGTGAAGGGTGCAGCAACGGCCAGGCCGGGCAGGCAGAGGAGGAGCAGGAGTTTTTTCACGGTGGAAATACGACAGCAGCCATGGGGGAAAGTGCGCCCGGCGTCGAGCAATTGCCCGCCTACATGGAAAGTTCCATCTGGTTCTGCTGGCCGATCGCCCACGCCTCGATGCCCCGGGCCCGCAGGGTGGCGGCGAATTCCCGCGCGAAGCCGTGCAGCGTGTATACCAGCTTGGGTCGCACCTGGTCCACGAAGGCGAGCAGGTCGGGAAAATCGGCATGATCAGAGAGGGGAAAGGCGGCGTCGCACGGTTGGCGATAGCGCGCGGCTGCGTCCAGGGCCCACCCCGTCGCGATCGCCGTGCGCCGGGGATGAATCCAGCTGAGCGGCTCGGTGTTTCCTGCTGCGGGCGGACCGATGACCACGTGCCCCGCATGGTTCTTTACATCCAGCAGCGCAAAGGGCGGGAGCGGCATGCCGAGTTCCTCGTAGCGCTTGGCCATCCGATGACCGTGGGCGTGCAGCATCACCGGCAGGCCGGCGCGGCCGACGATTTGCAGC
>JBAXWQ010000420.1:0-1728 GCA_037128315.1 Opitutia bacterium
AGTCCGGTATTTTGCTGCTTCCGTCGCTCGAATCGGTGGTAGGGCGCGGACTCCGCCTTGTCCGTCGTAGCCTTGGCGAAGTCGGATCCGCGCCGGGCATGCGCCACGGTCGACGGCGGGCAGCGGAATGCCCGCCCTACCTCCACTTGCTGCCGCTCGCGGCTATCTGGGATCTACCGCAAGGTGTGGGACGGGTGCCCCCACCCGTCATTTCGCATACCACAAACGCCTTCCAGGGTATGTAGGTCGGGGTTTACCCCCGACAGATTGCGATGCCCGCTTCGCGCTCTTCGCGGCTTCGCGTGAGCCGGGTTGGTAGGTCTGCCGAACAATGTCACGCGAAGCCGCGAAGTTCGCGAAAGTGGAAACCGCCCCCCCATGTGCTTCTTGGTTTTCTGTGTGTGCAATCATCCGGGCGTTGAAGTCGGCCGGCCTTTCCTGTGCTTTTAGCAGCCTACGAAGTGAAACACACTTATTACCCCAGCCTGGACGGATTGCGCACGGTCGCTGTTGGCATCGTGCTCTGCGCGCACGGCGGCGTGCCCTATTTCCGCAGCGGCGGGACGGGGGTGGACATCTTTTTTGTCCTCAGCGGGTTTCTGATCACCACTATCCTGAGCACGGAATGGACGCGAACGGGGGCGATCAGCTTCCGGAACTTCTATGCGCGGCGGTTTCTGCGGCTCGCTCCGGCGTTGCTGCTCACCTGTGCCTTCGTGGGGGTGGGGATGGTCTGGCTGGAGGGACGCTTTCCGGGCACGGAGATCGCGCTGGTCCTGAGCTACACCTCGAACTGGGCGCAGGCGTTCTATAATATCCATCTGGGCTGGCTGAACCACTGCTGGTCCCTGTCGATCGAGGAGCAATTTTACCTGCTTTGGCCGATGGTCATCGTGGGCTTGGAGCGCACGGGGCGTGCCCCGGCCGCCAAGGCGCGGCTGCTGCTCGCCGGGTCGGTGGTGATCGCGGTGTATCGGGCGAGCCGGGTCGGGATTTATCCCGATGAGCGCATCAACTTCGGCCTCGATACGCGCATGGACACGCTCATGACCGGCGCGGCGCTGGCGTATTTTGTCCAGAGCCTGCCTGGCGGGCGTTTACCCGAGGCGGTGAGCCGGGTGCTCGGGCGATTTTTGGCCCCGGTGGGCCTCCTGGGCATCTTCGCCGTGATCCACACGGTTACTTGGTATAGCCCGTGGATGGGCTGGATCGGCTATGTGTTGGTGGCGGGCGCGGCGATGCTGGTCGTGGCCGATCTGGTGGCCGGCGGGCATTCGCTGCTGGCCCGGCCGCTGGCTTGGCGACCCATGGTATTTGTCGGGAAGATCTCCTATGGCCTCTACCTGATTCACCTGCCGGTATTCTATATAGTGGAGGAGCTGATTCCGTCGGCGTCACTGCCGGTCCGGCTGGGCTGGAAGCTGGCGATCAGCCTCAGCCTGGCGACCGCATCCTATTACCTCGTGGAGAGACGGTTCCTGCGGCTGAAAGGTCGTTTCGAGGACAAAATCGGCCCTGCAACGGTATAATAATACTCTGTCGGGGTATGTCTTCAAAGGCCTTGTCATCGCGAGGTCGGCAGCAGCGGACCGTGGCGATCCAGCTAATCGGCCGGGAAGGAGAAAATCCTTGCGCGGTCGGTCATAGACCGTAGCTTCCCCGATTCCGCGCTGGGTCCCCATCGTCTAGCCCGGTTAGGACACCACCCTTTCACGGTGAGAACCGGGG
>JBAXWQ010000421.1:0-1727 GCA_037128315.1 Opitutia bacterium
GGGCTCGCCGCGCAGTCCGACCCGGTCGCAGGTGTCGAGCGGTGTGAGCAAGATATCCTGCCACGGGGCCGCCAGCACCTTCCGCAATTCGGCCGGGTAGCCCTTGACGTTGGCCTCGGCGGAGGGCGGTCCGCCGCCGTAACCAACCTTGAAACTACCGTGCATGCCGACGAAGCGGCAACGGGCCGCGATCCGGGGCTCGCGCTCAAGCGCCGCGTCGAGCGTGGGGGTGCAGCCCACGGCAATGATGGTGACCGTTTCCTTGGAATTCATCACAAGGTCGATCAGCGCTTGGATGCCATCCTTGTGCACTTTCCCTGGGTACTTGGATAAATCGTAGCCTTTGAGCCACGGCGTCTGGTTGCGGGATTCCTCCGGCATCGGGCCGAAATCCTTGCCCAAGCCGACGGGCACATCGGAGCGTCCGGCGACTTCGAGGAACTTTGCGGCCAGGCTGGCGCGGTAGGTGGCGTCCCCCGTCTCGGTGAGCACCAGTTTGAGGTCGAGTTCAGGCGAGCGGAGTATCTGCGCCAGCGCCCAAGTGTCGTCGATGTCGGTGCCGATATCGGTGTCGAAAACCACGGGGATGCGGTGGGGCTGGGCCGTGGAAGTGGCGGCCTGAGCAGTGCTGGAACAGGCCAAGATGGCCAGCAAGACGAGGTGGGGGAGCGCTGATTTCATGGGGAGCCGGTTTGTGGGTTGGGTATTTTGGCCAAGCAATATTCCCGGAACAATGCCGCGGAGACGCTAATATTTGATCAGCACTGTTTGGGGCTGGGTGTTGGCGAGAGTGAAGTCCACGTAGTGGGTCGGGCCGATCACGCTCACCCGGTGAGCAATGATGGCGTCGTTGGCTTTGACCAATAGCGTGTCGACCGGCGCGACCGGCAGCAAGAAATGCCCGTCAATCTTCTCGCCGCTGCCGGTAATGGTGAGCTGGATTTCGCGGGCGGCCGGATGGTGGGCGTAGGTGTAGGCGACGTAGCCCTGCGACGCGGCATAGCGCACGACGGTCTTCACGGCGGCCGCCGGAGTCAGGTTCCAGCGCGGGGACAGCAGCGGATGAGAATAACGCTGGGTCAGCGGGGCATCGGTGACACCGGCGAGGCCCTCGATCAGCGCCGCCATGGCCGTGGCGGCGGCCCAGTTGTCGGGTCCGCCGAAGGAGGTCGGGCTTGGCGCCACATAGTGCCCGCGGTCGGCCAGCGTGAGTCCGGCCAGGACATAGATGCCGTTGTCCTGGGGCGCATCAAAGCGGAGCGAGTGGATGGTTTTGGTCGGCTCGGGATTGTCTATGGCGCACCAGGACAAACCGACTTGGGCGGCGACGGGATTGGGCCCCTCCCAGGCGATGCCCGAGGTCTCGGTCTTGAGCTGGGAGAACCACCAATAGGTGAGATGCTTATCCATCAGCAGGTATTGGGTGCGGGTGGAGCCGTCGTCGTAGACAAAGGAAACGCTGCCGCAGACTTTCTCCGAGGTGGGCTTGGTCGAGGTGTGAAGCAGGTAGATGCTGCCGGCGGTGCGGTTGACCGGAATGTCCACGGTGGCGCTCAGGCCGGGTTGCCGCGAGACGGCGACCACGCTGCGGCGTTCGTTTTTCGCCGGGTCCGTCACGTTGAACGGGATGCCGGCGAGAACCGGCGCTCCGGTGGGCAGACCGCGAAGGTCATCGCCGGGCTTGTTCTGGCGCATCCAAGTCGCGGACGCGGGGCCCCCTTGGTCGG
>JBAXWQ010000422.1:0-1717 GCA_037128315.1 Opitutia bacterium
GGTGCCATCGCCGTACAGGGTGATGGGCGTGCCCTCGGCGATCCACTTGATGAAACGCAGCGGCGCCATGTCCGGCCGGCCCGCGGGTCCGAAAACGGTGAAGTACCGCAGCACGGAGATGTCGAGCCCGTAGAGCTGATGGTACGTGTAGGCCATCAGCTCGGCCGCCTTCTTGGTGGCGGCATACGGCGACTGCGGGGTGTTCACCGGCTGGCTTTCACTGAAGGGCATCGGGCAGCCCGAATAGAGCGAGGAACTGGACGCGAGCACCTGCTTCCTGACCCCGTGCTTGCGCTGGCACTCGAGCAGGTTGAGCGTGCCCAGGGTGTTCGTGCTGAGGTAGACGTGGGGATGGGCGATGCTGTAGCGCACGCCGGCCCGCGCGGCCAGGTTGAAGACCGCGTCAAAGGAGTGCGTGCGGAAGAGCGCCTCAAGGTCCGGCAGGTGCTCAATGTCCAGATAATGAAAGATGAAGCGCCCGGAATGATTGGCCTGTGGACGGTTGTCCCGGGCGAAGGAGGACGACTTCACGGCTGAACCCTGCCATCCCTCCGCCTGGTCGAGGAGCCTGGCCAGGCGATAGTCTTTCAACCTGACATCGTAATAGTCGTTCAGGTTATCCACCCCCACGACGGTGTGGCCTTCCGCGAGAAGCAGCTCGCTGAGCTTCGAGGCGATGAAGCCCGCGGCACCGGTGACAAGGTAAGTGGACATGAGACGGCGGAATTTGGCGGATGAGGCGCGGGCAGACGAGCCGCTAGGTGGCGGCAGCCAGCTCCCGGTCGGCGCGCGCCATGAGGCGCGCGACTTGCGTGCCCACGGTCTGCGGCGTCCAGTTGAGCTCCTGCCGCGCCAACGTAGCATCGCCCATCAGGTGCGACGATTCGGCCGGCCGGAAGAAGCGGGGATCCACTTTGAGCACGATGGCCCCGGTATCGGTGCGACGGGCCACTTCCTCACTCCCCCGGCCCGTAAATTCGAGGCCGAGGCCCAGCTCCGCAAAGGCAGCCTGGGCGAACTCCCGCACCGAGCAGGCCCGGCCGGTGGCGAGGACGTAGTCGCGCGGCTGGGGGCCTTGCAGCATCCGCCACATGGCCTGCACATACTCGGGGGCAAAACCCCAGTCGCGCTGCGCGTCGAGGTTGCCCAACCACAACAGGGCCTGCTTCCCCGCCTTGATCCGGGCGGCGCCCAGGCTGATCTTGCGGGTCACAAAATTCTCCCCGCGGCGGGGCGACTCGTGGTTGTAGGCGATCCCGCTGCAGGCGAAGATCCCGTAGGCCTGCCGATAAACCCGGCAGAGTTGGGCGGCAAAGGCCTTGGCGCAGCCGTACGGATTGACCGGATTGAACGGGGTGGCCTCATTCTGGGGCGACACGGCCGGAACCCCGAAGATTTCCGAACTCGCCGCATGGTAGAAGCGCACCGGGTAGTCGAGATCCCGCAGGGCTTCGAGCAGGCCGAGGGTCGCCATGCCGTTTTCCTGGACCGTAACCTCGGGAATTTCAAAGCTGAGGCCGACATGGCTCTGTCCGGCCAGGTGGTAGACCTCGGTCGGCGCAATTTTTTTCAGCAGCCGGCGCACGGAAGTCAGGTCGTTCAAGTCCCCGTAGTGGAGCACCAGCCTTTCCGCGGAATTCCCCCCGGTGGAGCGCAGATGATCAATGCGGGAACGGTTGAACATACTCGCCCGGCGGACCAAGCCGTGCACCGTGTA
>JBAXWQ010000423.1:0-1712 GCA_037128315.1 Opitutia bacterium
CTGAAGCAAGGTTGCCGGCGCCAAGGAATGCGAGTGCAGGGGAAGGCATGGAAATATGCTGGCGGCATCGTCCGGCCAACCAGACCCGGCCGATCAGCTTTTCGTTTTCCGGTCGAGGGGATGGCAGATGGTTGCAATCGTGCCCCCACCGGGTCGGTCGCTCAGGGAAACGTCACCCCCCAGATTGCGGATCGAGTGGCGGGCGACCGTCAGCCCCATGCCGACCCCCACCGTGTGCTTGGTGCTGGTGAAAGGTTCAAAGCAGTGATCGCGAATCTCGGGATCAACGCCGCGCCCGCGGTCCTCGATGTGCACCAGGGCGGAGCGTCCTTCATTGGGCTTGTCGATGATTTCGGCACGGATGTTGATCGGCCGCTTGTCATCCGGCTCATCGTGATAGCTTTCCCAGGCATTGATCAAAAGCTTGGCCAGGCTGTCCTCGAACACCTCAACATTGGTATCGATCAGCGCTTCGCCGGCGGTGTTCTCCACCGTGATGGGCTGGTCGATCTTATACTCGATCTGGTAGCGGCGGATGCCGCTGTCGATCATCCGGGAGAGGCTGGCGCGGATAAGCGGCGGCTTGTTCTTCACGACGAGGCCGGTGAGTTGCTTGATGATGGAGACGATGCGATTGACCGCATCCTCAAGATGCTGGGCATTTTTTCGCACCAGCTCGGGTTTCTCGTGATAGGCCTTGATCAGGTCCACGTAGCCGATGACCACCCCGAGCAGATTATTCAGGTTGTGCGCAATGCCCTGGGTGACGGCGCCGATGGTGGCGGAGCGGCGGGATTCGCCCAGTCGGCGCTGCAGGTCCACCAGCTCACGGTTGATGGTGACGAAGCGCAGCTGGGTCTGGACGCGGGCCAGGGTCTCGTCCAAATCAATGGGCTTGGTGATATAATCCACCGCCCCGACCCCGAGGCCCTCGATCTTGCCTTCCTTGGACGTGCGGGCGGTGATGAAGATGATCGGGATGGACTTCGTGTCCGCCTCGGATTGCAGCCGCTGGCATACCTCAATGCCATCCATCTCGGGCATCATGACATCGAGCAGAATGAGGTCGGGCTTGTCCGCCTTCACGAGTTCGAGCGCCTCGCGCCCGGAGTATGAAGTGGCCACCGTCATGCCTTCCCGCTCCAATTTGCGCTTCAGCAATTGGACGTTAATTGGCTGGTCGTCGACGACGAGAATCTTGGGTGCGGCCATGGGATCAACTTACAGGGAAATCTGTTTTTACAGGGGCTGGCAAGTGTCACTTATCGGGAGGTCATCAATTTATCCTGAACCAAGGCAATGTTTTGCCGGCGTGCTTTCACCGTATTTTTCATCAAGAGAGCGACCGTCATGGGCCCGACGCCACCGGGAACGGGGGTAATTTTGCTGCACAAGGGTGCTACCGAGGGGAAGTGCACGTCGCCGGTCAGGCGGTAACCGCTT
The DNA here is from genome assembly GCA_037128315.1 of Opitutia bacterium. Classification (GTDB taxonomy): domain Bacteria; phylum Verrucomicrobiota; class Verrucomicrobiia; order Opitutales; family Opitutaceae; genus Lacunisphaera. The sequence goes on from JBAXWQ010000423.1 coordinate 1,444, forward strand.
TTCTTGGTGGGGTCGGCGACGCGGTTGATGCCAACGTCGATGACCACGGCACCGGGCTTGACCATATCTGCGGTTACGAACTCGGGTTTCCCGATGGCGGCAACCAGCACATCTGCCAGCCGGGTCAGCGCCGGCAGATTGGCGGTCTGGGAATGGCAGACGGTAACGGTGGCGTTAGCCCAGGGTTTGCGCTGCAGGGCCAGCAGGGCCGCCGGTTTGCCCACAATCAGGCTCCGGCCCAGAATCACCACGTGTTTGCCCGTGAGGGA
>JBAXWQ010000424.1:0-1710 GCA_037128315.1 Opitutia bacterium
TGATCACCGACGCCAGCCTGTGCGGCTGGCTCGGGCAGGCCGCGCCGGGCGACAGCCTCAAGTACCATCGCGGGGCCTTGGTTCACGACCGCACCCCGCAGACCAGCCGCCTTCCTCACCCCGACCGCCTTGAACTGAGTCGGATTACCCGCCGGGTCTTATGGGCCTTCGAGCGCGGGCTGGTCCATCTGGTTCAGCGCCGCCACGGCGACGACGATTATAGCTATCTGCTGGTCGTTCGTCCCCGGAGCCGAACAGTCGCGGCTTCGCTTTCGTCCCTGCTGACCGCGGAGGCCGCGTGATGGCGGCCCGACGGTCCTCGGCCGCGGCACGGCAGGCGCCGGAGCTGGCGCTGCACGTCGCGGTCAGCCGTTTTCTGCGCGCGGCGCTGCCCAGAGATGCGACCTACACGACCTTTCCCCTCGGCGGCGGCGGCTTGGTCCGTGGTCAGCGTTTAAAAGCGATGGGCACCCGTGCCGGTTGGCCCGACTTGCAGGTGCTCTATGCCGGGCACGCTTTCCTGATCGAACTGAAAAGTCCGGACGGGCGCCTCTCGGAAGATCAGGTTCGCACCCATCGTCGGATCAAGGACGCCGGCTGTCCGGTGGTGATCGCCCGCACCGTCGTGGATGTCGATGCCGCCCTGCGCATCTGGGGCATTCCCCTCTCCGGGAGGGCGGCATGAGCGATGCCTTCCTGGCCTACGGCGACACGGCCGCGTCGCCCTTCAGGCCCGCGCCGCCAATCAGTCCGGCCACTGAACGTGAGCGGGAACGCCGGAAGCTGTCGGCCAACGCGCGCCGACAGCGGCGGACGGAGGAGCGGGGCGTCCTGGCCTGTCCGGAAGGCCCCCGGTTGGCCGCGATGCTCCGATGGATGCGGAGCCTCTCGATCGATCAGGCCGACGCGTTTTTGGAGGTGCTCGCCGGAGAGAGCTGGTTGCTCTCGGCCCCAGAGCCCTTCCGCCGTGTCGCCCAGCGCCTGTTTGGCCGGGTGATCGGGCACATCCGCAGCCAGGCCGGCATCGACATCTTGGATGATCCCATGCCCTGGGACGAGGACGGGCGGCCGATGGAAAGCCTTCATCAACACATCACGCGGCTTCTCAATCTGAGGTGACGGAAAATGACCAAGATCAGCATCAAAGACATGGCAGACCGCCATGTCGCCGCAAATCAAAAACACTGGAGCCACGATCGCTTGACCACGGTCGGCGCTTCCGAGGCGTTCAGGTGTTCTCGCCACACCGCCTATAGCAAGGCAGAAACCGCCACCGATCCGGATTACGAAGACCGTTATGGCGCTCGTGTTCGCGGCGACTTGATCGAGAACCATTTTTGGGAACCTGCCGTTCGCGGCCAAAAGCCGGAGGGTGTCCAGTTTCTGTTCGCTGGCCGTGAGCAGAAAACTTTGGTCGATGGTTACCTCTCCGCCACCAGCGACGGGCTGCTGGTTGGCGTGGCCGTCGACTGCTTGAGCCACCACGGCATCCCCGATCTGGGATCAGACACGCTGGTAGTCGAATGTAAATCAATTGATCCGCGCGTGTCGCTGAAAGAGGCCAAAGGCGAACATTCCGGGCAAACCCAAGTCCAGATGGGACTGATCCGCCATGGCACTCCCCATCGACCAAATTTTGCGCTGATTAGCTATGCCGACGCTTCGTTCCTCGACACCATCACAGAATTTGTAGTTGTGTTCGATCCGGCG
>JBAXWQ010000425.1:0-1677 GCA_037128315.1 Opitutia bacterium
CGGCCCCCGCCGAAACGCACCCGATTCGTTCGCCCCTCGGGATACGGCACCCACTCCTCGACCCAAAGCCCCAGGGTCTTGCGCAGCAGCGCCGGATACCCGCCAAGGACCACGTGCTCCTTTTCGTCCACAATGCCAGAGAAATAGGTGGCGAGCAAGGTGCCGCCACGCCCTACGAACTTCTCGATATTCGCCGCATCGCCGGCCGCGAGCAGGTAGAGGGCGGGCGCCACGACCAAGGAATAGCCGCTTAGGTCGTTGCCGGGATGAACGAAGTCGACCCCGATATTCTGGTCATAAAACCAGCGGTGCAGGTTGTTGGCCCAGGCGGCGTAGTCGATCCGGCCCGGTTTCGATTCCAGTTCCACCGCCCACCAGGCTGACCAGTCGAACGCGATGGCGACACGATTCCGCACCAGCGATCCGGTCACCCTCTGCAGCTTCTTCAATTCGCCACCAAGTGCCTTGACCTCGGCGAAGACCCGGCTGTGGGCCACAGGCACATGCTGCACCATGCCGCTATGGTATTTCTCCGCGCCCGACTGGGAGGCGCGCCATTGGAAAAAGAGGACCCCGTCGCCACCCCGGGCCACAGTTTGCAGACTCTGAAGGCGCATGATGCCCGGTCGCTTGGGCATGTTTACCGGCCGCCAGTTGACGCCGGAAGTGGCCTGCTCCATCAGGACAAACGGCCGGTCCGGTTTCAACGAGCGCATCAGGTCATGCCCGGCCGCCGCCGCCGCGCGAGCCGCTGCCTCATCGCTGGGATCGGGATAGCTATCCCAGGAAACGTAATCGAGCTCCCGCGCCCAGCTCCGGTAGTCCAGGGGCTTGAAGAAGCCCATGAAGTTGGTGGTGACGGGAATCTTTGGCGTCGCCCGGCGTAAAATGGCCAGTTCCGTCCGATACAACTCCAGGAAAGCGTCGTTAGTGAAGCGCTTGAAATCGAGGCACTGCGTGGGATTGCTGTGATAGGGCGCCCGGCGCGGCGTGAAGATTTCCTCCCATCGACCGTAGCCCTGGCTCCAAAACGCAGTGCCCCAGGCTTCATTCAAGGCGGCCAGGGTCGCGTATTTTTTCCTCAGCCAGACACGAAAGGCCCGGGTGCTGTCCGGTCCATGGCACCCCTCCGGCACATGGCAGCCATATTCATTGTTGATATGCCAGGTGACCAAGGCGGGATGTTTTCGATACCGCCGGGCCAAGCGCGCCACCAGTGCGGCGGCGAATTTCCGATAGACCCGGCTGCTCGGGGAATACTGCTGCCGGGACCCTACCTGCAACTGGATCCCCTCGGCTGTGACCGGCAGGATCTCCGGATATTGCGCCGACATCCACGGGGGCGGCGAAGCCGTTGCGGTCGCAAGGCAGACGCCAATACCATTCTGGTGCAGCAGATCCAGCACCCGGTCCAGCCACCCAAAATCAAAGCGTCGCGCGCTGGGCTGCAGCTTGGCCCAACTGAAGACACCCACGGTTACCAAATTGACCCCGGCCTCACGCATCAAGCGGACATCTTCCCGCCAGACCGATTCGGGCCATTGCTCGGGATTGTAGTCGCCGCCATAGGCAATACGGTTGCCCAGTGGGAGTATTTTCATGGTCGGATGTGCGCGGTCGGGTGGAAAATTCTTGTTTCGCGGTGGGATATAATCCGGTGGTGCGACTGAAGTGACC
>JBAXWQ010000426.1:0-1677 GCA_037128315.1 Opitutia bacterium
CCTGCTAGGCATCGGCGATATCAGGCTGCCGATGATGATGCCGAGGAAGCCGGCGGGAATGCCAAAGGTGCCGGCGGAGATCGGGCCACTGTCCCACCACTGGTTGGCAACACAATTGGCGCCGCATCCGAAGAACGGATAGGTGATGTACATGTAGTAGGCGCAGAGGCCCAGACCGGAAGCCATGCCCAGCACCGCGCCCAGCCAGTTGGCGCGTTTCCAGAATATCCCGCACACCAGCGCCGGGAAGAAGCCCGAGGCCGCCAGCGAGAAGGCCGCACCGACCAGGAACAGGATGTCGCCCGGCTTCAGGCTGGTGACGTAGGCAGCCAAGAGCGCCACGATCAGGAGCAAGCCCTTGGATACCGCCAGACGACGCATCGTCGAGGCATTCGGGTCGATCATCTTGTAGTACAAGTCGTGCGACATGGCGTTGGCGATGGTCAGCAGCAGGCCATCAGCCGTGGATAGTGCAGCAGCCAGACCACCCGCCGCCACGAGCCCCGAGATCACGTAGGGCAGACCCGCAATTTCCGGGGTCGCCAGCACGATCAGGTCGCCGCCGATGACGATTTCCGCCAGTTGCACGATGCCGTCGCCGTTGATGTCTGCGATGTTCATCAGCGTCTTGTCCACCGTGGACCAGTTGCTGACCCAGGCCGGCAATGACGCGAAACTTGATCCGACCAGATTGCTGTACACCTCGTACTTGGCCAGGATGCCCAGCGCCGGCGCCGTGAAGTACAGCAGGAAGATGAAGAACAGACCCCAGAACACCGAGACGCGCGCCTCATGCACCGAAGGCGTGGTGTAGTAGCGCATCAGGATGTGCGGCAACGCCGCCGTGCCGACCATCAGACACATGATCAGGGCGAGGAAGTTCTTCTTCGCCTTGGTGCGGTTATTCTCGATCTCTTCCGGCGTCTTGCCACCCACTGCAAAGGGCTCGGCGTGGGCCTTGACCGGTGCGGCACGAGCCGAGAGACCCTTCTCCGCAGCCCAGGCCTTCTTCGCTGCCGCGGCATCGATCGGGAAAGCCTTGAGGGTCTTTTCCACCGCTTCGATTGCCTTGGCATCGGGTGGCTCAACCGCCCGCAGGGCATTCACCTTGTCGACCAACTTGGCCTTTTCCGCCGCGAGGAAGCCCGCGCCGTCCTTTTCCAGACCTGCCAACTTGGTGGTAGCCACTGCCGAACGCTCGCGGAATATGGCGCGTACCGACTCTTCCTTGGCGCCCTTGGGCGAGGCCTTGTCGTTGAACTCCTTTTCCAGCGCCGCAATCTTGGGCATCTGATGCGTGTAGGCAACGATCTGCGGAATCGGGACACCGGTCTGCTTCACCGCGAGCCAGACCACCGGGATCATGTAGGCGAAGATCAGGATGATGTACTGTGCCACCTGGGTCCACGTTACCGCCTTCATGCCGCCCAGGAAGGAACAGACCAGGATGCCGGCCAAGCCCACGAACACGCCGACCTGGAACTCGAGGCCGGTGAAACGCGAGGTGATCAGGCCGACGCCGTAGATCTGAGCGATCACGTAGGTGAAGGAACAGACAATGGCCGCCACCACGCCGATGAAACGCGGCGTGTGACCGCCAAAGCGGGCACCGAGGAAGTCCGGAATCGTGAACTGAACGAACTTGCGCAGGTAGGGCGCGAGGAAGATCGCCACCAG
>JBAXWQ010000427.1:0-1672 GCA_037128315.1 Opitutia bacterium
GCACGTCTTCCGCCAGACCGGTGGCACCGGGCCATTCCCGTTCCAAATCCAGTTCAGTCTTCTTCGCGCCTTGGCGGCTTTGCAGCAGGCTGACCGGTGGCCTGCCCGCGAACTTGGGCGGTATTTCGATCATGGCCTTGTTGATGAGCACAGCCACGGGGTTCAAGTCACTGGCGTAAGCCTCCAGCCCCAGCCGCTGCGCCTCCAGCGGGATGGCCCCGCCACCGGCAAAGGGATCGTGCAGAGCGGGCAGTTTGTCGGGATTGAACAGCTCGGCGGCCTGCGGGTGATCCTGGTTCAGCTCGCACACCTCCCGCCACGAGCGGCGAATCTCGGCACGGGCACGCTCCAGCACGACCTCGTTGGTGGTGTTCTCCCACAGTACGAGGTCTTCGATGATTTTGAACAGCCGCTTGCGTTCAATGGCGGCTTCCTTCTTGTTCTTGCCGTATTTGAACCCGCCACTCTGCTGGTAGCCGGGATCATTGACCAACTGCGCAAAAATGACCGCCCGCGCCGCTGCCAGCGGTCGCCGAGCCCACCACAGATGCAGCGTGGAAGGATGCCCATGCCGGATAGATTTCTCCCGCGCACAAGCCGCATTGATCGCATCCAGCGGCAGAGCGACTTCGATGAGTTTTCTGGGGGATTTGATGGGATGAATCATGCGGGGTAGTTAGTCCTTCCGGCGGCGGAGGGTGACGCAAAAGAATGCTGAATCAAAGAAAAACTCGGCGGGTGGATTTCCGTTGAGTTCGAGTGCTTTGGTGGTGCGGGCGATGCCTTGGCCGAAACGGTTGGTATAGCCCAAGACGCGGGTGGCTTCGGCGATGATGGGGTTACGGTAACTGACAGCACGGGGAAAGGATTCATCGGTGACTTCGCCATAGAGTCCACCAGGATTGTCGATCATAATGTGATTGGGAAAACAATAGAAACGGATGGGAGCGTTGGATCGGTAGTTGCGGTGCATCACGGCATTGAGGAGGAGTTCGCGAAGGGCCACACGCGGGTAGTCGTAGATCATCTCCTCGCGGAGAGTGCTGACGGGAACGGGACGCTGGTGGAAGTTGGCATCCACCAACAGATCGAGCGTCTGGAGTACGGTGCGAAGGTCTCCAATGGCGCGTTTTTCATCGAGAACCTCACTCGCGAGATCGTGTCCGGCGTAGCGGACAAATTGCACGTAGGCACCGGGCAGGTAGTGCATGGGACGGTCGGCGAGAACGAGGATGCCGGCATGGGTGGGGCAGTCCTGGCGGAGATCGAAAAAGCGGAGGCTGGCGAGCTGCTGCTTGAGGGGGCGTCCGTTTTCCGCGATGATCTCCTCGGAGACGGCATGGCGGAGATAAGTGAGGCGGAAGCGGTCTTCGGAGAGGTCGTGCAGGGTACTCTCCAGGCAGGGGAGGGCATCGAAGGTGAGCGCACGCGAGACGCGGCGTTTGGTGAGAATAAGTTCCTCCTGCTCGGTGGCCGCCGCACGGCGTGGCCCTACACGAATCCAGACACGGCCCTTGTAGCGGACTGGAGGCAGATGGGCAGGCTGAACTTCCACCACCGCAATCTCGCCCTCTGGAAGGCTGAACCGGACGACGGACAGCGCGGGTATGGGTTGAATGTTGCCGTCGGATCGGAGCGCGGCGAGATTTTGCAGCAATTCGTCAGTGATTTT
>JBAXWQ010000428.1:0-1667 GCA_037128315.1 Opitutia bacterium
TGGAGCGGCGGACAAACGACCGTCACGCGCCCTGCACCGAGCACCAAGTCGATGCTGTTACCAAGAAGTAGGCTATTCACGTCCGCAAACAGGCCCGCGGTTTTGAAATTCAGACTGGCCGCTTGCCGCACGCCCGCCGGGGCCAGGTAAATCGAACCACCGGGAAGGGTGTCCCAGTTTTGCACCACGGATTGCACCGTCGTGTTGGCTGCGATCGAGAACGCGGTGAGCGGCCCGGTCACGCTACCCTCGACGCCGGTCGCAACCCCGAGGCCGGTGACCGTGAAACTCGCAAATCCGCCGGCATTGAAAAATCCCGGGCCCAGCTTGAGTGCACCGGAGGCGGCATCGGTCGCGGCGGTCTGCCCGCCCGGCAACGCATCGATCTGGATCGACGGCGCCTGCAGGTCGAGCGCCCCGCTCTTCCGGCCCAACCCGGCATATCCTTCCAAGCTGGCTCCGGTCAGGCTCAACCGGCCACCCAGCACCGCCCCAAAACCATTCTGGACCGCCAGCGCTTTCCCGGCGTTGAGGGTGATGCTGCCCGCGTCGCTGTAGGTGGTCTTGCCCGAGCTGCTGATTACGGCCCCGCCGGAGACGGTCAACGCACTGCCGGATTTCAGGAGGATGTCATTGCCCTTGATTCCAATGCCTCCACCCCCCGTCACCAAGGGCCGCGTGCCCGCGGTGCCGGACGCCATCCGTTCGTCCACCACCCCACCCGCGGTACTGAGGACCGCGCCCGCGCCGATTGACACCTTGCCGCGCCGCGGGTCGTAAGGCGTGGCGGTGACCGTGGCGCTGGCTTGCAGCAGCTCGGAGGCAATCAATTCGGCCTGGGAAGAGGAAATGTCATAGGCGTTGAAGCCGAGCCAGCCCCCGCTGGCCGTCACGCTGGCGCCATTTTCAACCGTGATGTTGCCGGCGGAGAGGGACAGCCACCCGCCCGAGGTCAGGGCGAGGTTCGTGCCCGCCTTGATCGTGATGTTGCCGAAACCCGGACTCACCCCGACGTTGTCCTCGCTGTTGTCAAGGCGGAGAATCCCAAAGCCGGCTCCGGTGCTGCTGACGAGGTTCGGCGACAGGTTCAGTTCGTAGTTTCGCTGCTGGGGAAACAGGTAGCTGGCGGCCGCGTTGTAGGCGTCGGCCGGGATGGCCGGGGCGGCGGAACCCACCATCACGTTTGCCGGCGTGGGCGAATAGCTGACAAAGTTGCCTGCCCCGGAAAGATACTGCCGCCCGAGGGTGAGGGAAAGCTGCGAGGAAAGTGGCCGGCTCAGGCCATCCAACAACCAGTGCGGCACGCCCATCGCCGAGGGATTGCTCGGATCCGGCGGGCTAGACGGCTAGTAAACCGGCGAGAGCGTCCGTTGGCCCGGGCCAGCCACGGTGTGACCGTGGAGCGTGCCATCAAGCGCCAGCACCGCCGAAGTGATGGCCAGGCTGCCGCCGTTGGCCCCTTGGAGATAGCCCGGCTCGTAGGTCCGGAAAGCCAGCGGGCTGGCCGTGGTGGTGGTGACACCCCATTTGGGATCCGTCTGGCTGGTCGTGCCATTATAGATCCCCGTGTAGAGATGGTCGGGGCTGGCCTTCGCCATCGCGTAAACATGCCCATCCGCGCCCACCACCCGGCTCGTCTGGGTGTACCCACCCTGATAGTTGATGGA
>JBAXWQ010000429.1:0-1663 GCA_037128315.1 Opitutia bacterium
ACCGAAGAGATGCACCGTAAGGTCATCGAAGGCGGCAAGTGAGTTGCGGACCAAGGGGTCAGGCCGTTACTAAACCACACTGATACTAAAACTGGCAAAAACTTTCGTTTAAGTATCAGCCATAAATGAGTGACGGCCTGACCCCGTGTTCGGCCCCCAAGGGACTTGCCATGCGGGGAGTAAGGGCTGTAACTTGCAAAAGCAGCCCAGTGATTCCGCTAGCATCACGACCTGACCATCTCCCAACGTCCATTAACCAACGCTTGCCCAAACGAATGCCCACCGCCACCCACGTTGAAGACCCCGATGTCATCCTGATTGGCAGCGGGGTGATGTCGGCCAATCTCGGAGCGATGCTGAAGCGGCTCGATCCGCGACTTTCCATCCAGCTCTATGAGGCCAGCGATGGCTTGGCACAGGAGAGTTCGGATGGTTGGAATAACGCCGGCACGGGGCACGCGGGGATCTGCGAGCTGAGTTACACGCCCAAGCGCGAGGCGGATGGCTCGGTGAAGGTGGCCAAGGTCATCGAGATCTTCGAGCAGTTCGAGCAATCGAAACAGTTCTGGAGCTACGCGGTGGCCAACGATATGGCCAGTCACCCGAGGGAATTCATCAATCCCGTCCCCCACATCAGCTTCGTGCATGGAGCTGACCAGGTGGAATTCCTCAAGGCCCGCCACGCCGGAATGTCGGCCCACCATTTCTTCCGGGAGATGGTCTTCACTACTGACCGCACCACCCTTGCGAGTTGGGCACCGCTCCTGGTCGAAGGTCGGGGCGACGAACCCATTGCCGCAACCAAGATGGACGGGGGCACAGATGTGAACTTTGGCGCAATCTCTCGCAAACTGCTAAGCTGGCTTGGACGGCAGGAGGGATGCGGCATCGCCTCCGGCCATCGCGTGATCGGCCTGCGTAGAAACAGCACGGGCTGGGAAGTCCGCGTGAAGGAGTCAGCGACGGGGCTGGTTCGGACAAACCGCGCCAAGTTCGTCTTTGTTGGCGCAGGCGGCGGCACGCTTCCGCTGCTACAGATGTCCGGCATTCCGGAGGCAAAGGGCCTAGGCGGTTTCCCTATCGGCGGCCAGTGGCTCGTTTGCGACAATCCGGAAATCGTCGAGAAGCACCAGGCAAAGGTCTATGGTCAAGCGCTCCCCGCGGCCCCGACGATGGCTGTGCCGCACCTCGACACCCGCATCTTGGATGGCAGGAAAACGCTGCTTTTCGGTCCCTTCGCCGCCTGGACGACGAAGTTCCTGCACCAGCAGGGCCGCTACACCGACCTGCCCTTCTCCATTCGTCCGGACAACCTCACGACCCTCGTCAATATCGGCATACATAACCTCGACCTTGTCCGCTACCTCATCCAGCAGGGCACGCAGAGCATGCGGAATCGCATCGAGGTGCTGAAGATTTTCTATCCGGCCGCCCAGGCTGCGGATTGGAAGTTGATCGACGCAGGCATTCGGGTGCAGGCCATCAAGAAGACGGATGGTCAGGCCGGCATTGTCCACTACGGCACCGAGGTCATCACCGATGCCGCTTGCAGCATCTCCGCGCTACTCGGAGCCTCGCCTGGCGCCTCGGTCTCGGTAAATATTGTGCTCGAGGTCATCAGGAAATGCTTCCCCGCCTTGCTCGCCAGCCCAGAGGGGCATGC
>JBAXWQ010000043.1:0-17274 GCA_037128315.1 Opitutia bacterium
AGCGGATCGTGGACCGGCTGAGCGGGGAACAGCTGCCGCGGATTTGCTGAGGGGGGGGTGGGGGGCTTGTCGTTGATTGGGCTGAAGCTCCGTTCTTGCAGGATCGGTTTGACTGGTTTCTGCTACGAGCATGCCACCCGCCGCCGACCTTCCTTGGACTGAAGCTGAACTAGCAGTGCGGGTTGGTGCCGCTGTTAAGCGTTATTGGAAGGGGCGTGGTGGACAGTCCAAGAGGCAGAATAAGCGCGGTGTGTCTGATGCCGGCACGCGCGGAGAAGTTACTGGTGGACAGCATTTAAACGGCGTATTGGATCTTCTGATCGATACAGCGCGTTCTGCTGGATTCAGGCCGGATGAAATTAAGCTGAACTTGGGAATCGAATTGCCTGGTTTTTATCGACCGCAAAAGAAATGGGATATGATCGTAGTTCGTGACACTCGCTTGTGTGCTGCTGTCGAGTTGAAATCGCAGGTCGGTAGTTTCGGGAACAATTTCAACAACCGCAGCGAAGAGGCCATTGGAACCTCAACGGATTTTTGGACGGCTTTTCGCGAAGGTGGCATGGGCAAGGAAACGCCATGGCTTGGGTATTTCTTTATGTTGGAACTCGCCGAAAAATCCACGCATCCGGTCAAGCTCAAGAATGGTTTCTTCCCTCCTTTCCCTGTCTTTCAAGGCACTTCGTATGCAAGGCGTTATGAGATATTGTGTGAGCGATTGGTGCTGGAACGAAAATATACGAAGACGGCACTGCTCATGGCACCACGAGGGAGCTCAGGAAAGTATGTTGAACCGAACCCGACACTTGGGTTCTACGGCTTTGCGAAATCGTTATACGCACATCTCCTAGGGTGCAGATAAGAGGATCATCGATGGAACTGCAGCTATTCGAGAAAAGTTGGCTGGACGTCTGGGAAGGACACGAACCGCATGAACCAGTCGGAGCGGTTTTCACCAAGCCACCCATTATTGGACTGATTCTTGATTTGGCGGGTTATTCGTCGGGGAAAACCCGGCTCGCAGATTTGCGATTACTCGAGCCTAGTTGTGGGGATGGCGCATTTATTTCCGAGGCCATACGCCGATTACTGACTTCAGAACGGGAGCATACAAAGCGGATAGATTGGGATGATGTGGCAATAGAGAGGGCAATCACGGCATGTGATTTGAACAGTGGCTTTGTTGCCTTGGCGCGCAATTCGACAACCCAGTTCCTGATACGTGAAGGATGTCCGCCTGTTCGAGCTGAGGAATTGTCGACCGTCTGGATACGCCATTCCGATTTTCTTCTCACGGCTTGGACGGAACGCTTCGATTTTGTTATCGGGAATCCACCCTATGTCCGCATCGAAGAGCTGCCTGGTGCCGTCTTGCGCAGATATCGGGAACTATATCGGACCTGTACAGATCGAGCTGATCTCTATGTGGCATTTTTCGAGAAAGGCCTGAGATTGTTGAATGGCAAAGGTTGCCTCGCCTATATTTGTGCAAACAGGTTCGCGAAAAATCTCTATGGGCGCGAACTGCGGCAACTCATCGCTCGTGAATTTCATGTCCGATATTATCTGAATCTCGAACATACACAGCCATTCGAGTCAGATGTTTCAGCCTACCCGTGTATTGCCGTGATCGATCGGGAACGCGGCAGGCCGACCAAGGTTGCAACTCTGGAAGACGTGGATCCAGCAACCCTGGACCAGGTTAACCCTTGCGCCAAAGCTAGCCGGTCACGGCTGCTATCCAGCTTTCGTTCTTGGTATGCGGACGGGACTCCGTGGATAGCGACAGAACGAAAAAGCTTTGATCGATTGGCGTTGTTGGCTGAACGCTACCCGCTTCTTGAGGAATCAGCTGCCGATACCCGGGTTGGAATCGGCGTCGCGACTGGTGCTGATGATGTTTATGTTCGAGGAAAATTTGACGAGTTGATCGAGAAATCCTGCCAACTCCCATTAGTAATGGCAGCAGACATCAGTCCATCGGCCGTGAAGTGGTCTGGCCATTACTTGATCAATCCTTTTGCCGATGCCGACGATGGCAGCTTAAGAGAATTCGAGGAATATCCCGGTCTAGGTGCCTACTTTGCAAAGCATCGGGCCGCATTAATGTGTCGGCATGTCGCGCAAAAACGAAGCGAGTCTTGGTATCGGACTATTGATCGGGTGAACGCCACTCTGACGAAGAAACCGAAGTTGGTCATCCCGGACATTCAGTCTGGGGGAGTGATCGGCTTCGATCAGGGACAATATTACCCTCATCATAACGTCTATTGGATTACGTCAAGTGGGTGGAGCTTGCGGGCTTTGCAGGCGTTGTTACGCAGTGACCTGATTCTTGAGCAAATTAAGGCTCATTCTGTGCAAATGCGCGGTGGGGCATTGCGTTACCAAGCGCAAGTGCTTCGAAAGGTCCGTGTGCCGCATTTCAATCTACTTACGAAAGAGTTGGTCGTCCGACTGGAGTACACATCAGGTCGAGATGATCAGACGGCCCTGGATGCGTTAGCCGAAGAAGCTTTTGCGCTGTAACAGACACGGAACATTGCCCGTCGGCGGGGATCCTCAATCGCCTGTAAACAGGCTCCTACAATATGAAACGAACATACCTGACGGGGCACGAGGACCTCCATTTCGTCACGGCCAGCTGATCGAGGTACATGAAAAATACCCAGTGGACAGAGGACATCGGAAGAAGTAAGTTTTCCCCGTGAAGATTACCCGTCAATCAACCGCCAAAAAGCTGAATGCCTACCTCCAGGGTCGCATTCCCCTGGCGGTGCTGGTCGAGTGGGCGGAACGGGCGATGCTGCAGGGTGACTTTGATCCCAAAGATGCGGCCGTGCTAAAAAAAGTCGTGCCCCGGCTGGGCTTGGCCGATGTTCGCTCCTTTGGTTTGGAGTGGAATGATTGCGCCCGCTTACTGCGCCTGCTCGGTTTTAAGGCGAGAATCGATGTTGTGGCGGCTTGAGCTGGTCCGAGTCGAACGGCTTAGCATTCGGCCTACCGGGGAAATTGTTCATCGGTCATTTATCAATGTTCAGCGTTCATCTATCGCTGATGAACAATGAACACTGAACGATAGACATTGATCAATCGCTCACCGTAGTGGTCGGCCGTAGCAGACAACGCTAGCTACGGGCCCACCGGCTCCACCGTGCGGCTGCGGTAGCGATAATAGGCGGCGCAGGCGCCTTCGCTCGAGACCATCGGCGCCCCGAGCGGATGCTCGGGATTGCAGCGCGTGCCGAAAGCGGGGCAGTCGTGCGGCTTTTTCACGCCGCGCATGATGTCACCGCTGACGCACTCCGTCGGCCGGGCGGCGCTGGTCGCCTTGAGGGGGAAGCGCCGGCTGGCATCATACGCGGCATACGCCGGTCGCACGGCCAGGCCGCTCTGCGGGATGACGCCGATGCCGCGCCAGTCGCGGTCGCAGACGGCAAAGACCTGCTCGACGACCTGCCGGGCGTGGACATTGCCCTCAGGGCGGACGGCGCGGGAGTAGGCATTTTCCATTTCTGCGCGGCCGCTTTCCAGCTGTTTCACGCAGAGCAATATTCCCTCGAGGATGTCCACGGGCTCAAAGCCGGTGATGATGATGGGCGCGCCAAACTCATGCGCGATGGGGCCGTATTCCTGCACGCCCATGATGGTGCACACGTGGCCGGCGGCGAGGAAGCCCTGCACGCGGTTATCGGGCGAACTCAAAATGGCGCGCATGGCGGGCGGGACGAGCACGTGCGAGGTGAGGATGGAAAAGTTCTGCACCTTTTCGCGCTCGGCCCGCAGCACCGACAGGGCATTGGCCGGCGCGGTGGTCTCAAATCCCACGGCAAAGAACACGACCTGCTTGGCTGGATTTTCCAAGGCGATGGTGACGGCATCCAGCGGCGAATAGACAATGCGGACATCCGCGCCGCGGGCCTTGGCGGTGAGCAAATCGATCCCGTTGCCGGGCACGCGCAGCATGTCGCCGAAGGAGCAGAGGATGGCACCATGGGCCAGCGCCAGTTCGACGGCCTGGTCGATCAGGTCGGCGCTGGTGACGCAGACCGGGCAGCCGGGGCCGTGGACCAGCGTGATGTGCTTGGGGAGCAGGTCGTCGAGGCCGAACTTCACGATGGCGTGCGTCTGGCCCCCGCAGATCTCCATGATCGTCCAGGGCCGCGTTGTCGCGCGGGCGATGGCGGCGGCCAGCTTGTGGACCAGGGCCGCGTCGCGGTATTCGTCGACGTATTTCATGGCGCGACGGGACTGACGGGGGGTATGTCCAACCCATCCAGTTCCCCCATGGCCCGGAGGTAGGCAAAGGTCTCCTCGGCTTCCTTGGGGTCGACGACGCTGATGGCGACGCCGACGTGGACCAAAACGAAGTCCCCCAGTTTGGCCTCGGGCGTGCAAGTGAGACTGATCAGCTTCACGACGCCCGCAAAGCTGACCTTGGCGGCGCGGAGATAGGGATCGTCACCGATGATTTCAACGACTTTGCCGGGAACAGCGAGACACATGGTGGGGTGGGGTTGGGGGTGCGGGAGCAGGGGGCGAGGAGCTAAGAATTGTTCAATGCTCAATGGTCGTTGTTCATTTTTCAATGGTCAGGCGATGAACAATGATAATTGGGCGATGAACAATGAACGATGATGGAACGGTCAAGTCGGCAGCGAAACGGTGGTGAGATTCCAGAGGGCGGCCAGCGCCTGGCCGGCGGCGATGGAGTTGTCGTTGGGGGAGAGCCGCCGGTGCACGAGGACGCGGAAGCCCGCGGCTTGAAGCGCATCGACAGCGAGGGCATGCAGCAGGGCATTCTGGAAGCAGCCGCCGGTGAGGACCACGGTGCCGGCTCCGGCCTGCCGGGCCACCTCGACCATGGCCTGGACGAGGCCGCGGTGCAGGGCGGCGGCCGTGGCGGGGGCATCGCTAGCGCGTTTGCCCAGCACCTGCTCGAGGGCGGGCTGCCAGTCCACTTCGAGCCGGGCGCCCGGGGTGGGGGAGCGAACGACGGGAAAGGGCAGGGCGTCGCTCGCGGGGGCGGCGCCGGTGGCGGCGGCTTCCACCGCCAGCGGCAGCTGGCCTTCATAGGAATTGTGGCTGCCGAGACCGAGCAGGGCGCCAAAACCGTCGAACAACCGGCCGGCACTCGAGCACAGCGGCGAATTCAACGTTTGCTGCAGCATGGTCGCCAGCACCGCGGTCTCGTGCTCGGAATACTTGAGGCGCGAGGCCATGGCGCCGACGTTGCCCAGCGCATGGGCGAAACCGAGGGCAACGCGGCGGGCGTCGCGTACGGCGGCCTCGCTGCCGGGCAGCCGGAACGGACGCAGCCGGGCAAAGCGCTCCGCCTGGTTGTTCCGGAGCAGAATGAACTCGCCGCCCCAGATCGTGCCGTCCTCGCCGTAGCCGGTGCCGTCCCAGGCGATGCCGAGGACGTCGTCCGCCGGCTGCCGGTGCTCGAGCAGGCAGGCGAGCACATGCGCCAGATGGTGCTGCACGGCAATGCGTGGCAGGCCGCTCCGCTCCGCGTACTGGGTCGAGGAATAGGCCGGATGCTTGTCGTGGACGACGGCGGTGAAACTTGCCCCGTGCAGCTGCCCGAGCATCTCGATGGTCTGGGCGAAAACGTCGCGCGTGGTCAGGTTTTCCAGGTCACCGATGTGCGGGCTGAGGACGACCTGCCGGCCGGAGGCGACCGCCACGGTGTTTTTCATCTGGCCGCCCACGCAGAGCAGGGTGCCCGGCAGCGGGCCGGGCAGGGACAGGGGGCCTGGGGCGTAACCGCGCGCCCGGCGCAGCAAAATGGGTTTGTCCGCCGGGGTCAGCCGCACGACGGAATCGTCGACGGGCCGGGCGATCGGCCGGTTGTGTTCCAGGAACAAGTCGGCGATGCCGTTCAGCCGTTGGCGGGCCTCGGTGCTGTCGATGCAGATCGGCTCCTCCGAGAGGTTGGCGCTGGTGGCAACGAGGGGAAAGTCGAGCGAGCCAAGCAGCAGGACATGCAGGGGCGAGTAGGGCAGGAGCGCACCCAACCAGGGATTGCCGGGGGCGAGTTCGGCCGCCAGCGCGGTGCCGGGCCGGCGGGGGACCAGGACGATCGGCGCCTGCGCGGAGGTAAGCAGGATATGGGCGGCGGCGGAAACCTCGGCAAAATTGTGCAGCTGGTCCAGGTCGCGGAACATCACCGCCAGCGGTTTTTCCTCCCGGTGCTTGCGGCGGCGGAGCATGGCCACGGCGTGCGGATTGGTGGCGTCGCACATCAGGTGGTAGCCCCCGACCCCTTTGACGGCAAAGATGAGGCCTTCGCGGAGGAGCGTGCGGGCGGAACGCAGCGCGGCTTCATGACTCGAGATGACCTGCCCGCTCGCGTTGGCCAGGGTCACATGCGGACCGCACACGGGGCAGGCATTGGGCTCGGCGTGAAAGCGGCGGCTGCTCGGGTCGTGATATTCCCGCGCACAATCGAGACACATCCGGAACCCGCGCATCGTCGTGTGCGGCCGGTCGTAGGGCAGGCGCTCGATCAGGGAATACCGCGGGCCGCACTGCGTGCAGTTGATGAAGGGATAATGGTGGCGCCGGTCGGCGGGGTCGAGGAGCTCGGCGCGGCAGTCGTCACACAGCGCGAGGTCGGGGGGCGTGGCGGTGGCGACTTCCCCGCCGTTCCGGCTGGCGATGATGGTGAAGCCTGACCCGGGGGGAGGATCGTCTGCGGTCGGCGTCAGTTCGTCGCAGGCCGCCACCTCCGCCGCGGGCGGCGCGGCATGCACCAGGGCCTCCGCCAGGGCGTCGACCCGCTCGCGTCCGCCGGCGACGCGGATCAGGACCCCGGCGGCATCATTCAGCACCCAGCCGCTGAGTCCCAGTTTGGTGGCCGTGCGATGGACAAAGGGCCGGTAGCCCACGCCCTGCACCGTGCCGCTGACGCGGAGGAGAACATCGGTGAGGGGAGGCGCGCCGGACATCGTGGGTGTCGGGTTGGGCGGGGATCAGGGGCGATCCCCGAGGCCGCGCAGAAAGGCGTACCACTCCGGGAGACCTTCCCCCGTGCGGGCCGAAAGCTGGATGATTTTCGCCTGCGGGGCGATGCGGCGGATGTTTTCCACGGCGACGTCGCGCTTGAAGCCGAGGACATCCGCCACGTCGACCTTGGTGAGCAGCACCAGGTTCGCGGATTTGAAGATGGGCGGGTACTTGAGCGGCTTGTCCTCGCCCTCCGTGGTGGAGAGCAGCACGACGCGCACCTGCTCCCCGAGGTCGAAGGAGGCGGGGCAGACCAGATTGCCGACATTCTCGATGAAGAGGATGCGGACGCCGTCGAGATTGATGGACTGGGCGGCGCGGGCGATCATGCCGGCGTCGAGGTGGCAGACCGTGCCGGTGGTGATCTGCGCGACCGGGGCGTGGGGCCGGCTGAGGCGCTGGCCGTCATTGTCCGTCTCCAGGTCGCCGACCAGCACCGCGCACTTGGTCTGCCGGCCAAACTCATCGAGCGTCCGCTCCAGCAGGGTGGTCTTGCCGGCACCGGGGGAGGAGACGAGATTCAGGGCGGCCAGGCCGCGGCCGAGAAAGTAGCCGCGGTTGCGCTCGGCGAGGATGTCGTTTTTTTCGAGGAGCGGGATGTTGACGTCGAAGGAGCGGACCGCGACCTCGCCCTTGGGGCTGGCGGAGAGGGCGGCGGCGATCTCCGCGGACAGCGGGGCGGACAAGGTGCGCGACGCGTGGGTCGCGGCGCCGGTGAGGGCGTTGATGCGAAAGCCGGGTTCGGCTTCGGGGAGGGCAGGCGTGGGGTTGCTCATGGTAAGATCAGGGGAATTCGAGCCGGGCGATGCCGAGCTCGCGACCGGTGCGGATGTCGCCGGAATACTCGCCGCAGGTCGGGCATTTGAAGATAAAGCCGCGCTCCACGCCGAATTCCCGGTCGCAGCCCACGCAGTGGGCGCGGGCGGGCACGGCTTCGATTTCCAAGGCGGCATCCTGGGCGACCGTCCCCGGCGAGAGCGCTTCATAGGCGAAGCGCAGGGCCTCGAGATCAACGCCGGCGAGCGCGCCGATGCGCAGCACGATGCGGGTGACACGGGTGGCGTGGTGTTTTTCCGCCTGATCGCGGATGGCGTCGAGCGCTGACTGCATGATGCCGACCTCGTGCATGACGCGAATGTGGGGGAAGAGCCGGACAACGTCCAGCGCATGGATTGGTTTAACAAGAAATGCGGAGTGAACCTCAAGGCATGCATATCCGTTCCGGTCGTATTCTGTTTTACTGCGCACGCTCCGAGTTTACCCCCCTCCTGTTAACCCCAACCGCGTTGCCTCTGGCGAGTGCCAGTGGCGCGCCCCGATCATATGCCAATGGAAATCGAAACCCTGCCGAAGGAAGAAACGATCTATGAGCACATTATTTCCCGGGGCGTGTCCCGCCGGGAATTTCTCCAGTTCTGCGGCTGGATGAGTGCCTGCATCGGCCTCGAGGCCTCCGGCGTCGCGCAGATGGTCAAGGCCCTCGAGACGAGAAAGCGCATCCCGGTCATCTGGCTTCATTTTCAGGAATGCACCTGCTGCAGCGAGTCGTTCATCCGCAGCTCGCACCCGATCGTGGCGGACATTCTCCTCGACAAGATTTCCCTCGACTACACCGAGACGCTGATGGCCGCTTCCGGTCATCAGGCGGAGAAATCCCTCCAGGACACGATCGCCAAGTACAAGGGCGAGTACCTCCTCTGCATCGAGGGTTCCGTGCCGCTCGCCGAGGACGGCGTCTACTGCTGCATCGGCGGCAAGACGGCCAAGAGCATCGCCGAGGAAGTCGCGCAGCACGCCAAGGCCATCATCGCCTGGGGCAATTGCGCCTGCTCCGGCTGCGTCCAGGCGGCCAAGCCGAATCCCACCGAGGCGAAGCCGATCCACAAGATCATCGCCGGCAAGCCCATCATCAACGTGCAGGGTTGCCCGCCGATCGCCGAGGTCATGGCCGGCGTGCTCGTGCACCTGCTGACCTTCGACACGATTCCGGAACTCGACAATCTCGGGCGCCCGAAGGCCTTCTATTCCCGCCGCGTGCACGACACCTGCTACCGCCGGCCGAATTACGACGCGGGGCTTTTCGTGGAGAGCTTCGACGACGAGAATGCGCGCAAGGGCTATTGCCTCTACAAGATGGGTTGCCGCGGACCGTCCACCTACAACTCCTGCGGCACGATCCGCTGGAATGGCGGCGTCAGCTTCCCGATCCAGTCGGGCCATGGCTGCATCGGCTGCTCGGAATCGAACTTCTGGGACAACGGACCCTTCTATCAGCGCCTGCCCAACTTCCCGGGCTTCGGGATTGAGAGCACGGCGGACCAGATCGGCGCCGTGGCGGCCGGGGCCGCCGTGGCCGGGGCGGCGGCACATGCCGTCATGACCAACTTCCGCAAGCGCGAAGGCATCGGTGAACAGGCGGGCGAGAACGCCGAGAAGGCCGAACAGCAAAAAAACAACGGCTCCGCCGATCATAAATCCTAACCCCCCGATTCCCCATGAGCACCCGCATTGTAGTTGACCCAGTCACCCGCATCGAAGGCCACCTCCGGATCGAGGCGGAAATCAAGGACGGCAAGATCGTTGATGCCTGGAGCGCCGGCACGATGGTGCGCGGCCTCGAGATCATCCTCAAGGGCCGCGACCCGCGCGACGCGTGGGCCTTCTGCGAACGCGTCTGCGGCGTGTGCACCACGGTGCATGCGCTCGCCTCCGTGCGCGCCGTCGAGGATGCCATCGAGGTCAAGGTCCCGCCGAATGCGGAGCTGATCCGCAACATCATGTTCTGCACGCAATACATGCAGGACCATGTCGTGCACTTCTACCACCTGCACGCGCTGGACTGGGTCGACGTGGTCAGCGCCCTCAAGGCCGATCCCGCCGCGACCTCGACCCTGGCGCAGAGCATCTCCAAGTGGCCGAAGAGTTCGCCCGGCTATTTCTCGGATGTCCAGAAGCGCCTGGTCAAGTTTGTCGAGAGCGGCCAGCTCGGCATCTTCGCCAACGGCTACTGGGGCCATCCCGCCTTCAAGCTCCCGCCGGAGGCCAACCTCATGGCCGTGGCGCACTATCTGGAGGCGCTCGAGTGGCAGAAGGAAATCGTCAAGGTCCACACCATCTTCGGCGGCAAGAACCCGCACCCGAACTACCTCGTCGGCGGCATGCCCTGCTCGATCAACATCAACGAGGCGAACGCCATCAATGCCGAGCGTCTGGCCATGGTCGGCGACCTCCTGAAGCAGGGCCAGCAATTCATCGAGCAGGTCTATATCCCGGACGTCCTCGCCGTCGCCCCGTTCTATCTCGACTGGGCTGGTATTGGCGGGGGCCTGGAAAACTACCTCTGCTACGGCGATCTGCCGACGAACGGTTTCTCCGATGTAGGCAGCTATAAATTCCCTCGCGGCGCCATCTTGGGCCGTGACCTCACCAAGGTGCATCCGGTTGATCCCCGCGACGACACGGGTATCCAGGAATTCATCGATCATTCCTGGTATGAATATCAGACCGCCGGCGCCGGCCTCCACCCGTGGAAGGGCGAGACCAAGCTGAAATATTCCGGTCCGAAGCCGCCCTATGAGAATCTCGATGTGGACGCCAAGTACAGCTGGCTGAAGACGCCGCGCTGGAAGGGCCACGCGATGGAAGTCGGGCCGCTGTCCCGCATGCTGGTCGGCTACGCCGCGGGCAACGCCGAGATCAAGGATGCGGTGACCGCGACGCTGGGCGCGCTGAAGGCCCCGGCCTCCGTGCTCTTCTCAACGCTCGGTCGCACGGCCGCCCGCGCCATCGAGTCGCAACTGGCCGCCCGCTGGGGCATGGACTTCTACAACCAGCTGCTCGCGAACATCAAGGCGGGCGACACCCGCACCTTTACCCGCGACAAATGGGAACCCTCCTCCTGGCCGGCCATGTGCAAGGGCGTCGGCACCAGCGAGGCGCCCCGCGGCGCGCTGGCGCACTGGATCGTCATCAAGGACCAGAAAATCGAGAACTACCAATTGGTGGTGCCGAGCACCTGGAACGCCTCGCCCCGGGATGCGAAGGGCCAGCGCTCGGCCTACGAGGCCTCGCTCATCGGCACGCCGGTGCACGATCCGCAGCAGCCGCTCGAGATCATCCGGACCATCCATTCCTTCGATCCCTGCCTGGCGTGCGCGGTGCACCTCTACGAGGACAAGAAGGAAATCGCCCGCCACGAGCTGATGGTCAACTAACCCCGGAGGCCCCCCATGAATGCCTCGCATGACTACCAACGGGTTTACGTCTGGCAGCAGCCGGTGCGCTGGTTCCACTGGATCAACGCCCTGTGCGTCATCGTCCTCGGCGCGACCGGTTACCTGATCGCGCATCCCCCGGCCCTGATGAATTCAGGGGAGGCCGCGCACAGCTACTGGTTTGGCACGATCCGGTTTGTCCACTTCACCACGGCCTATCTGTTCATGGTGAACTTCGCCTTCCGGCTCTACTGGGCCTCGGTCGGCAACAAGTACACCCACTGGCGGAATTATTTCCCCATCACCAAGCCGCAGATCAAGCAGGTCTTCGCGGTGCTGAAGGTGGATATCTTCCAGTCGAGCGACCTCCCCGTCCACACGCTGGGGCACAACTCGATGGCGTATTTCACCTACATGGGCACGGGGCTGCTGACGGTGTTCCAGGTGATGTCCGGCTTTGCCCTGTATGCCGCGATGAGCCACTCGTGGTTCCCGCAGCTGTTCTCCTGGATGGTGCCCCTGTTCGGCAGTGAGCAAAACCTCCGGATCTTCCACTATGCGTCGCTGTGGGCCTTCATCGTCTTTACCCTGATCCATGTCTACCTGGTGTTCTACCACGACTATGTCGAGGGGCACGGCGTGCTTTCCTCGATGGTCGGTGGGTGGAAGTTCATGGAGAAGGAGGAGATTGAAACCGAGGAGGCGATGGGCCTTTCCGGTCCTCCGCTGACGCATCCCCCCAAAGCCAATCCTGTGGTCCCGGCGGTGAAGCCCGGCCCGGCTCCCTCCCGCTGATGATCGGCACCCAAGAGTTGCTCGGGGCCGCGGACGTCGTGCCCGACCGGCTGGCCGGTGCGCCCGGGCCGCATGTGCTGGTGCTCGGGGTCGGGAACCTGCTCATGGGGGACGAGGGCGTGGGGATTCATATCCTCCGCCAACTCGAACATGAATTGCCGGTCAGCGGCGTGCGGCTCCTCGATGGCGGCACGGGCGGGGTCAACCTGCTGACCGAGTTGGATGGCGCGGACGACATCGTGATGATCGACGCGACCCGTGACGGCCAGCCGGCCGGCACCATTACTTTCCTTCAGCCTGGATTCGTGAGTGAACTTCCGCGTGGGTTGGGTGCTCATGACTTTGGACTGAAGGATCTCTTTGCCGCGGCCGCCCTCCTGGGCACGCTGCCGCGGATTCACCTCTACACCATCGCGGTGGAGGAGGTGCGGCCCATGTGCACCGAGTTGTCGCCCGCGGTGGCGGCGGCGGTGCCGGAAGTGGTGCACACGGTCCGGGCGCTGGCGGCCCGGCTGGCGATGGAAAACCGGCCCTAATTGTTCATGGTTCAACTTCCATGGTTCATTGCCCAGTCCAATGACTATTGAACGATGACCGATGATCACTGAACATTTACTGGTGCGCGTATTCAAATTCACCCAATATTAATTTCCTGTCATTCTGAACGTAGTGAAGAATCCATGCGTTCGCTCGCGATATGGCCTTCGATGCCGTGGATCCTTCGCTCCGCTCAGGATGACAATCTGGGTTTGAATACACACCCTCATTTCATCGGCCCATGACCCCGCAATTCCACGTCAACGCCCTCAGCTCGCCGGAAATGTCCGTGCTGCTCCTGAGCACGGCGGGCGTGGCGATCGTGCACACGCTGGCCGGTCCCGATCATTATCTGCCCTTCATCGTCATGGGCCGGGCGCGGCGCTGGTCGGCGGCCCGCACCACGTTCTGGACGGTCCTGTGCGGTCTGGGGCATGTCGGCAGTTCCGTGCTGCTGGCGCTCGTGGGCGTGATCTTCGGCTACGGGCTGGAGCGCATCCAGTTTTTCGAGGGCCTGCGCGGCAATCTGGCGGCCTGGGCGATGATCGCCTTCGGCCTGGTTTATCTGGCGTGGGGTCTGAACAAGGCCTCCCGGAGCCGCACGCACGCCCACCTCCATGGACACTACAGCGGCAGCGCGCACGAGCACGGCCATGCCCATGACCTGGCGCATGCCCATCCGCATGGCGAGACGGAGGGCTTCCGGCTGACGCCTTGGATTCTCTTCACGATTTTCATCTTTGGCCCCTGCGAGCCGATGATCCCGCTGGTGATGTATCCCGCCGCACAGGGCAGCTGGGCCGATGTGTGGACGGTGGTCTTCACCTTCAGCGCCCTGACCATCGGCTCCATGCTGGGGGTTGTCCTGCTTGCGAGCAAAGGCATCAGCCTGCTGCCGACCATGAAGCTGGAGCGGTACAGCCATGCGGTGGCCGGAGGCACGATTTTGCTCGCCGGCTGCGCGATCCAGTTTCTCGGGTTGTAGGGCCGGGTGGAGCAATGCTGTAGCCGGGGTCGCTGACCCCGGGGTACTTTCGGACGATCCACCCGATGGCAACCGGGGTCAGCGACCCCGGCTACCCATGCCCGCCCTCAGGCCATGGGAAAAAACCGGATCTGGGCAAACTCGCGGCGGAGTTCGGCGCGAAAATCGGGGTGGGCGATCGAAATGAGCGCCTCACCGCGTTCGCGCAGGGTCTTGCCGTGGAGGTTGACCACGCCGTACTCGGTCACCACCCAGTGCACGTGGCCGCGGGTCGTGACGACGCCGGCGCCGGGGTTGAGCTGAGAGACGATGCGCGAGACCTTGCCGCCCATCGCCCGTGAGGCCAGGGCGATGATCGGCTTGCCGCCGCGGGACAACGCCGCGCCGCGGATGAAGTCCATCTGGCCGCCGATGCCGGAGAAGATGCGGTGCCCGATCGAGTCCGCACACACCTGGCCGGTCAGGTCGATCTGGATGGCCGAGTTGATCGCGACCACCTTGGGATTCTTGCGGATCACCGCCGTGTCGTTGGTCCAGTCGCACGGGAAAAAGGCCACGAGCGGGTTGTCGTGCACGAAATCAAACAGCCGCTTGGTGCCGTTGACAAAGCTGGTGACGATGCGGCCCTGGCCCACCACTTTCAGGCGGTTGGTGACGGCGCCGGACTCGACCAGATCGACGACCCGGTCCGAGAACATCTCGGAGTGGATGCCGAGGTCGCGCTTGCCATGCAGGCGGGAGAGCACCGCGTCGGGAATGCCCCCGATGCCCATCTGCAGCGTCGAGCCGTCCTCCACGAGGTCGGCGATCAATTCGCCCATCCGGGCCTCCACCGGCGACTCAACGTCGCAACCGTGTTCCTGGAGCGGGCGATCGGTCGCAATGAACGCGTTGATGCGGTTCAGCGGCACGACGTTGTTGCCGTGGGTCCGGGGCATCTGGGCGTTGATCTCCGCGATCACGATGCGCGCCGAGTCCGCGGCGGCCTTGGCGGCGTCGCACGAGGTGCCGAGGGAACAATGGCCGTGGGCGTCCGGGGGGGACACCTGGATGAGGGCGGCATCGAGGGGGACGGCGCCCGAGGTGAAAAGACCGGGGATGTCGGAGAGAAAAATCGGCACAAAGTCCGCCCGGCCCTCGGCGATGGGCCGGCGCAGCGCCGCGCCGGTGAACAGGGACACCGAGCGAAACTCGGCTTCCCGGCCCGGGGCGGCAAACGGTGCCTCGCCCGCGGTGTGCAGGTGATAGAGCCGGACATGCGCGAGATCCTGCCGCGCACACAGCGCGTTGATCAGCGGGGTCGGCGTGGCGCAGGCGCCATGGATGAAGATATTGGTGCCACTGCGCACGAGGGCAAGGGCATCAGCGGCAGAGACCGCACGGGATTTCCAATCGGTATTCATGGGAAAAGGATAGGGATGGGCAGCTTGCTGGCCCGGTTTAAAAAAAAGAAGCCCCAAAATAGCGCAAGGCCTGACAACTCCGGCGCATTTTTTGCCCGATCCGGCCGGTCGTCGCACTCAGCCAAGGCAGGCCATGAAACCGTACCGGTGGCAGACAGGGGCCAAGCCTGGTTACTAGCGCTTATCTAATGGGCTGATTACCACAGGGGACGCGAAAGAAGTTTGCGCCGCGCCCCGGAGTCATTTTGCTGTCAGCGTGTCCAATTCCGAAGCCCACACCAAACGCAGCCACGCTGTTGTCGAGCAGCTCAAGCGTTCGGTCATCTATCGGGATTACGCCAAGGCTTTTCGGGAGACCACCGGCATGCCCTTCACCCTGCGGGCGATCGAGGCGTTCGACCTGCCGTTCCAGAACGACCAGAAGCAGAATCCCTTTTGCATGCTGATGGCGGGCACGAACCAATCCTGCGCGGCCTGCCTCCAGCTCCAGCGGAAGGTCGAGGAGGAGGCCCAGCTCGAACCCAAGACCCTCAAGTGTTTTGCCGGGCTCTGTGACTCGGCCGTGCCGGTGCGGGTGGGGGACAACCTGGTGGCCTTTCTACAAACCGGCCAGGTCCTGCTGCACCAGCCCAACCAGCGGGAATTCAAGAAGGCCACGCGGGAGCTGCTCACCTGGGGCGTCAATGTCGACCTGAAGAAACTGGAGGAGGCCTATTTCCAGACGCGGGTGCTCGACAAGAAGCAGTATGAGGCCGTCCTGCGCCTGCTCACCATCTTTGCCCAGCATCTCGCCTCCCTCAGCAACCAGCTCATGGTTTCCGCCGAACAGGTGGAATCCCCCCTGGTGACCCGGGCCAAGCTGTTCATTGCCCAGCACCAGGACGAGGAGGTCTCCCTGCGCCAGGTGGCGGCGGCGATGAACACGAGCGCCTTTTATTTCTGCAAGATGTTCAAGCAGGCGACGGGCCTGACCTTCACCGACTACCTGGCCCGGCTGCGCATCGAGAAGGTCAAGAATCTCCTGCTCAACCCCCACAAGCGCATCAGCGAGGTCGCCTACGAGACCGGTTTCCAGTCCCTCTCGCAGTTCAACCGCGTGTTTCGCCGGGTCGTCGGCCAGTCGCCGACGGTGTGGCGGGCGAAGCTGCCCCACCAGGTGAACTGACCGCGGCCCCGGGGCGGGCCGCCTCCAGCTGCTCGATCTTTTCCCGCAGCCGGCGCACCTCGAGGATGAGGTGGTGGATTTCGCTTTCCTCCTTCAGCTGGGCCTTTTCCAGGAAGAAGCTGGCCACATAGGCGGTGAACGTGCCGAAGAAGCTCAGGCCAAAGATCACCAGCACCACCGCCACCAGGCGTCCGCCGAAGGTCACCGGGTAGAAATCCCCGTAGCCGATCGTGGTGATGGTCGCGAAGGCCCACCAGAGGGCATCGCCCCCCTGATGGATGCTCGCCGTCGGTTCCGATCGCTCCAACTCATACACGGCGATGGTGGCGAAGAGCACCGCGATCAGCGACAGCAGGCCGACCGCCACGAAGGTGCCCCGGGCCCGGTCGGTGCGCAAGTGGGTGCTGACCGCCGAAAAGGAACGCAGGGCGCGCAGGATCCGGATGACGCGGAAGATCCGGCCCCAGCGGAGCCAGCCGATCTCCGGGATGCTCGAGAGCAGGTCGATCCACCCCAGCCGCCAAAAGGCCCCTTTGTCCGGCGCGAGGATCAGGTGCAGGAAAAAATCCAGCAGGAACACGGCGCAGATGAAATCATCCACCCGGCGCAGCAATTCCCGCGTGGCCGTCTCGAGGGGCAGCAGCAGCTCGGCCGTCAGGGCGCCGAGCGAGTACAGCGAGAGCACCAGCACCAGCATCTCGAGGTAGATGATGCGGCCGTTGAGTCGGGCGGCTTCCTTGAGGGTGATGGTCATGGGGTGCGACCCCGGTGGGGATGGGGCGCGGCCGACGGACCATCAGCCATGGTCGCACGGTACCATGCGCGGCTGACGGCGACGGGGCCGCACTGGGACCATGTTGCGCAGATTTTTTCCGCGATTGCAATATATGCGCGGTATCAGCCAACTTATGCTCAGCCACCCACTCCGGGTTACCCTACTCTGACCGCGACATACCACGCATGTCCGTCATACCCATAACCGTATTCTTCAGCCTGCTGCTCGCGGGCATTTTTATTGTCCTCTTCGCGCACGAGCAGCGCCGCCGCCGGTTCGCCAGTCTGGAACAAGACTCGCTGCTGCCCTTGGCGGAGGAACTGCCGCTGCCGGCCCCGGCGCACGACCATGAGGCAGGCGACAACTGTGGTTGCCGGGACGGGTCCCGT
>JBAXWQ010000430.1:0-1638 GCA_037128315.1 Opitutia bacterium
ATATTTCGGGGACAGCATAGAATGGTAATTCGACTCACCGCCTGAGCCGTGCCTCCAGCCGCGCCTTCGCCGCCGGCCATTCCTCGGCGGTTAGGCTGAACATCGCGGTGTTGCGCACGAAACCGTCATAGCGAGCCTGGTATTTGCGCAAAATGCCCTCGAAGGTGCAGCCGAGGCGGGCGATCGCCTCCCGCGACCGGAGGTTGCGCTCGTCGGTCTTGAGCTGCACCCGCATGGCCCCGAGTTGCTCGAAGGCATGGGTCAGCTGCAGGAGCTTCGCCTCGGTGTTGAGGGGCGTGCGTTGCGCTGCCTTGGCCAACCAGGTATTGCCGATTTCCAGGCCGCGGTTGGCCCGGCGGATGTCGAGGTAGGTTGTCGCCCCTACCACTTGGTTATCGCTGCCTCGCACCGTGGCCCAGCCTACTTCCGTCCCATCAGCCATCCCCTGCAGCCTTGCCTCCAGCCACTTGGTCATTTCCGCCGGATCGCCCAAGGGCGGCGTGACATACCATTGAAATATCTCCGGATCCACCGCCGCCGCAAGCAGGGCCGGCAAATGATGGCGCTCCAGCGGCTCCAGGCGAACATGGCGACCGACGAGAACGATGGGACGGGGGTCGAAAACCGGCGGCATGCAGGCACCATAGGCCCGGTCGCGCCGAGCCCAAGCCTGAATCCGTCCAGAACCGCCCTTGGACACAGAGCCCACAGAGGCAAACAAGGAGGGCCCAGAGCTTGCACCGGAATCGACGCGGGGCCAGAAATCGCCTGGCCGCTGGAACCCGGGTTTCCAAGACCTTATCCCGAGGTATTTCTCCGTGAACTCTCTCGGGGCTCTGTGCTCTCTGTGACAATGCTTGGACAGCGCGATTTAGAATCAGTCCCAGCACGCCTGCCCGGTATCGGAATTAATAGTACGCAGTCAGCCTTGCGGCGGGCACCGGAGGTCGCCAACTTCCCCGCATGTCATCGCTGTTTACTGACCGTGCCCTGCTCTGGCTGGGAGCCCTGCTTTACTTCGCGGGGTTTCTCATCGGCCTGATCGGGCTGACGCGGCGCCAATCGCCCGCCGGCCTCCGGACCATCCTCAATACGCTCCTCGTGGGCGGCTGGACCTTCCAGTGGCTGGGGCTTTATCAGCGGGGAATGGCCGGACGGGGCTGTCCGCTGGGCAACACCTTCGAGATCGTCCAATTCGTGGCGTGGTCGGCGATGCTCCTGTATTTCTTCGTCGGGACCGCCTTCCGGATGAGCCTGCTCGGCCTCTTCACCGCCGGCTATGCCGCGACCCTCGCCCTCCTCTCCTTGCTGATCCCGCAATGGGACCTGGTCCGCGGCCAGAAATTTTTCGGCAACAATCCCTGGATCGAGGCGCACGCCGCCCTGGCTGTCTTCAGCTATGGCGTCTTCGGCCTGCTGGCCCTGACGGCGCTCATGCAGCTGCTCCAGAACTGGAGCCTGAAAAACAAGCGGCTCAACGGCCTTTTCTGGTTTCTGCCCTCGGTGGTCCAGTTGGAGCAGATCAACTACCGCCTCGTGCTGCTTGGGGTGTCGCTGCTCAGCTTTTCCCTGTGCGTCGGCGCCTCGTGGTGGTTGCGCAACACCGAATCGGTCAACCTGCCCAAGCTGGTGGTGACC
>JBAXWQ010000431.1:0-1632 GCA_037128315.1 Opitutia bacterium
GAGCGAGCCGATCGCCCCGGCTGCCGGCAGGGAGTGACCGCGGAGATGGCCGAAAAGGAAACCGGCGGCCCAGGAGTCACCGGCGCCGGTGGTGTCAACCACGCGCGGGGCGGGCACGGGGGCGATGCGGTGCAGTTCGGAGCCGTGGGCGATCCACGCGCCATCCTTGCCCATCTTCACGGCCGCGATGCCGCCGTGGCCGGCGAGTTTTCGGGCGAGGGTGTCGTAGCTTGAGGTTTGGTCCTGGAACAGGGCGCGGATCTCGTCCTCATTGGCAAAGATGACCTGGATGCCCTGCTTGATCTGGGCGAGCAGCCAGTCGCGGGCGACGTTGACCACCTCGAACGAGGCCAGATCGATGCTCAACGTGCAGCCGGCGGCGCGGGCGGTGGCGACGACCTTCTCGCCGAGCGCCGGGTTGAACATCAGGTAGCCCTCGATGTGGGCGTGGCGGGCGCCGGCGAAATCGGCGGCGGTGACCTCGTCGGGGCTGAGGGTCATGGCGGCGCCCAGATGGGTGCGCATCGTGCGCTGGCCGTCGGGTGTGACCAGCGAGAGGCAGCGGCCATTCGGCAGTGTGGCGTGCTTGAAGCGCGAGCCGTCGCCTCCGGCGGCGATGAAATTGTCGCGGTAGTCCTTCGCGGTGATGTCGCCGCCGATCTTGCCGAGATAGGTCGTGCGCAGGCCGAGCCGCGTGGCGCCCAGCGTGGTGTTGGCCGCGGAGCCGCCGGGGGTCACGGCCAGCTGCCCGTCGAGCTTGGTCATGAGTTGGGCGATGTCCTCGTCATCGACGAGCACCATCCCGCCCTTGTCGCCGGCGACGTGGGCGGTGAGGAATGATTCGGGCACGTGGGCCAGCAGGTCCATGATGGGATTGCCGACGCCGATGAGGTCAAAGGAAGGGGAGGACACGGGGGATATTGTTCAATGCTCAGTGATCAATGTTCATTGGGTCATTGGCCGACCAATGAACAATGAATAATGAACGATGAGCGATGAAAAATGCGGGTCAACTAACCGTCAGGTTAGTAGCCAGAATGGGTTCATCATCCACCTCGATGAGGATGGAGTAGTCGCCGGGCTGCTCGAAGCGCAGGTTGCGCAGCTCATTGATGAGGTTGATACGGTGCAGCGGGCTTTGGGACTCGAAGTCACGGTGGAGCAGCTCGGCCGGGTTGGTCGGGTCGAGGCCCATCATCATCTTGATCCGGTGCGTCCCCGGTTGGACATCGGTCAGGGTGAGAAACCAGATCATGTAGGGGTGCACGACCGGGAAGGCGTGGGCCTTGATGTTGGAGAACACCCCGAGGATGGTGTGCTTGCCGGTGGCTGGGTCGATATGGACGCCATCACAGGTGAGCCAGGCCAGGAGAGAAGGTTTTGACTGCACATCCGGACCATGGGCCGGGGAGGGGGAGCGGCAAACTATTTTCTCCGTTTCTTCATGCAGAAATTGCGGTTCAGCCACCTTTTTCTTGTGTATGGTTCGTGGGCCGTTTTTACCTTGGGGGTGAAGTATATTTTCGTCACCGGCGGCGTGGTTTCTTCCTTGGGCAAGGGGCTCACGGCGGGTGCGCTCGGCGCCCTGTTGGAAATGCGCGGCCTCAAGGTCCGCATCCAGAAGTTTGATCC
>JBAXWQ010000432.1:0-1630 GCA_037128315.1 Opitutia bacterium
AGTACCTGGGATGTGCCCTTGTAGGGGATATGCGTGAGCTCGACTTTGGCCATCTGCTTGAATAATTCGACTGCCAGATGCGAGATGGCGCCCACGCCGGTGGAGCCGTAGTTGAGCATGCCTGGGTGCGCCTGGGCATACTCCAGGAACTGTTTCATCGAGGTCACCCCCAGCGATGGGGGTACCACCAACAGGTAGCCGCTGGTGCCGAGCACGGCAATGGGCGTGATGTCGGCGATCGGATCATAGGGGAGCTTGAGAAAGACAGCATTGACGGCATAGCTGTTGGTCGGCGCGTTCAGCGTGTATCGCGAGGGCATGGACCGTGAGGCGCTTAAGTGCGCGGTGCAGATTTTGGCCGAGGGAAAGCGTCCGCTGGTCCTGTTCCCCGAGGGAGTCATTTCGCGGACCAATGACCATGTCAACCACCTGATGGACGGAACGGTGTTCATTGCCCGCAATGCCGCCAAGCAGCGGGCGGCGGGCGGCGGGTCGGGGAAGGTTGTTATTCATCCCACGGCGATCCGGTATTTTTTCGAGGGTAATCTGGAGGAGGCCCTGAACCGTGCGCTGGAAAAGATCGAGCACCGGTTATCCTGGCGACCGCAAACGCACCTTGGCCTGCCGGACCGGATCGTCAAGGTGGGGGAAGCCCTGCTGACGCTGAAGGAAATCGAGTATTTCGGGATGCCGAAAACGGGGGAGTTAAGGGAACGTTTGACGGCGCTGATCGATCATCTGCTGGGCCCGCTGGAAGCGGAATGGCTGAAGGGCAAGCGCGATGACAACGTGGTGACGCGGGTCAAGAATCTCAGGGCGGCGTTGTTGCCCGAGATGGTGTCGGGGGATCTCGGCGAGATGGAGCGTGCCCGGCGCTGGCGTCAGCTCGCGGATATTTATCTGGCGCAACAATTGTTCTTTTATCCGCCGGGCTATTTCACGCCCCAGCCAACCCCGGAGCGGTTGCTGGAGACCGTGGAACGTTTCGAGGAGGACCTGACCGACCAGGCGCCCCTGCACCGCCCCCTTCGCGCGGTGGTTGAGGTCGGGGAAGGGATCGAGGTGTCAGCGGGCCGCGAGCGCGGGGCGGAGACGGAGCCCGTCATGGTGCGAATCCGGGCGGAGTTGGAATCCATGCTGGCCGGACTGGCCGCCCGGCGTCGGCCCGGCACGGAGGAGAAAGGATGAGTAACACCGTCCGTTCGGGAGAAACAAGGCAGGGGTGGAAATGGGGCGGGGTCGCCCTGATGTTGATGCTTCTGGTGGGGATCCTGGTGGTCATTGCCCGATCCAACTCGGCACCCGACGGAGCGTGGCTTGCCGCCCCGGCGGTCGGCTTGACGTTGAAGGGACTCCTGATCGCGGTGAGTCTGGCGGCCTGGTTCTGGACCCAATCGCTGATTGCGAGCCGGGGCCTGAAAGACGGCCGGATCGGCGACCTGCTTCACGATCTCACCGAGACGTGGAATACGTGGTTGCAGGCTCACCGGCGGGTATCCTCCGGCATCCTGATCGCGAGTTCCGCCGGGATCGACCTGTTCGGGGTGTTTCTGATCGGGGCGGGTGTATTCGGGCCCACCCTGCGTCCGTTTCTGGCCTTGCTGCTCCTCTTTGCCTTTCGGCAGGTATG
>JBAXWQ010000433.1:0-1629 GCA_037128315.1 Opitutia bacterium
GTCCAAAATCGTGCGAATTTTTACAAATTGCGAATATCTATAACTGGCTTAAATTTAAGAAGCCAACATTCTAAAGAAAACGCGGTTCATGGGTTGTCCCGGCGTTTGTCTACCTTAACAGCTTGTCTGGATAATATTTTTGATTCGATCCCGCCCGATGTGACGGGAATACCCTCACCCATCCCCTCATTTCGTCTATGCAAACAGCCCATTGAATTGGCTGGCCTGTGAGACGGCCTTGGCGAAGGCCGCGATGAGCGGGGCGAGCCTGTGTTCTGGCATGTTGGGGATGAGTTCGTAGAGCATGCAGCCCTGTCGGAAGAGCGAATGGCTGCGGGTCTTGGACGTGTTCGATTTGAGCTGCCGGTCCATGCCGAGGCTCTCGCCTGTGGCGCCCAGCAGGGTCAGCAGCGCCATGGCAAAGGCGCTCACCAACAGAAGCCGGTCGCGCCGGGTTGGCTCGCCGATGCGGGTCGATGACAACCCCATGCCGAACCGGAGGTCTTTGGTATCGCGGAAGCCGGGTTCGATGGTCCAGCGTTTGGCGTAGTGGTTGACCAGCACGGCGGCCGTCGCCTCGGGGTCGCTCGCGGCCAGGCACCACGGCTCCTTCATGCCCTTGGCATGCACGCAGACCACGGCACCGACCTGCCGCCCCTGCGCCGTGACCCGGGCGTCACGCAGTTTGCGGGCGCGTCCGCCTTTGCCGACCCAGTCGGCCGCGGGCCTGGCCTCGCCCGTTGCATCGGTGACGCGTATGTTGCCGCGGAAGCGAATGACATAGCCAAAACCAAGTTCACCGAGAAAGGCGAATAGTTTCTGGTCGCCGAAGCCGCGGTCGGCCAGGATCGTCACCCGGCAGCCCGGCGGCACCGTTTCGGCCAGGCGGCGCAGGCAGGCATCCTCGTAGTCATTGCGCTGGTCGGTGATCTCCTCTTTCCAGACGGTCAGCCAGATCAGCGGCGCCGCCCGGCCGTGGCCCGTCACCAGGCTCAGCGCCAGGGTCGATTGGCCGTCATGGTCGAAGTCGGTCCAGTCCATCGCCACCAGAATATCCGGCCGGGTGCCAATCTGCTGCGGCACCCAGCGGGCGAAACTGTCCCAGACATCGATGCTGGCGTTGCTCATCAAGCGGTCGACTTGCTTGACCGCATGCTTGGTCACCAACCCTCGCGCCTGCGCCAGCGCCTGGCCGATCATCGCCACGGCCAGCGACGCGCCGGTCATCACCCCGAGCGTCGCGCCTGCCAGCGCATCGACCCGCTTGGCGTGCAGGTCAGGCCCATACAGCCCGCCGATGAACCCCCGAATCTCCCCTAAACGCGCCGCCCTAACCATGGTTCAAACCCGCCTTGCGATGAAACGCAGGCTCTACGGGACAGCCGCGAATCGGAGCTAGATCACGTCATACCGAAATGAGGGGATTCGTGAGAGTGAAATGTGCTCATTATAGATAAATCAGAAAAAGAATGAAGTAGAATTGGTTTAAATTTCCCCAATTCCGACACCATTTTGCTCTCGATCTCACCGCATCCATGGATATCGCCTCTTGAAAGGGCAGCATCCATCGCTTCCGTGTAGCTCTTGACGGCGGTGTCGTGCAATGGATCGATCGTATATGGCGGAATA
>JBAXWQ010000434.1:0-1602 GCA_037128315.1 Opitutia bacterium
GGTCCCGTACCTTGATGACCAGCCCGTCGGTGTCGAAGGGCAGGCGCAGCCGGGCGGTTTGCTGCTCCGCCAGGAAGGCGATCATCGAATCCAGGTCCCCCTCGGTGCGGGCGGGCATGGGGGCAAAGCCCCATTCGGAAAGGCGTCCCATGGCCTCCCAGTGGTCCTCGGCCTGAAGCACCTGCCAGGGCAGGAACTGCAGGCGCCGGGCCGCCACCTCAAGCTGCCCCAGAGGCCTCAAGATGGAGCGGCTCACCAGCCAGGTGAGGGTTCCGTTGGTGAGGATGAGCACCAGGAGCCCAAGGATCGGGAAGACCAGAAACCAGCGGTTTCCCTCAGCCCAGAACTGATGCGGAAAAAGCCGGACTTCCAGCAGGGCCAGCGAACCGTCGGTGAGACGGAGTTGCCACTCAAACAAGGTGCGCTGGTGCTCGTGCGGCTCGCTGGTCACAAAACCCGGGCTGGTCTGCCGCCAGACTCCGCCGGACTGGAGTCCCACCACCACCACGGGCGGAAGGACTTCGGTCAGTTTGCCGAACCCCTCGGCCCGGAGCAGGCCATCCGGATCGTCGAGCACGGCCCGGTTGAGCACGCCCACCGCGGCCATCTCATCCTGCGGCATCCAGAAACCCTGGACGATGCCGCTGAGCAAAATGACCAGAAGCATGGGCACCAGCAGCATCGTGCTGAAGGCCCACGCCAGGCGGGCGCGCAGGGTCATGTCACGCCAAGTCTTTCAGGTCGTCGCGGATTTGCCGGTAGGTGGCGGCATCGATTTCACCGCGGGCGAACCGGCCGGCCGCCGTCATCTGTACCGACCTGCGGCGGTGACCCAACGGGTTGAAACGGCCCCGCATCCGTCGCAGTCCGCCTACGATGAGCAGCAGAACGAACGGGACTCCGAGGAACTTCGAGGCCAGAAAGAGCGCCAGAAAGGGGGTCATGACTGCTCCTCCAGAACGGCCTTGCGTTCCAGGTATTCGTCTCTGGTAACCTTTCCCTCAGCGTACAGCTGGGCAAGCTCGGTCGATGGGTCAGAAGCACCCCACCAGCCGTGGCCAGCTTCGCCGTGAGCGCCGGGTTCGCCGTGCTCACCATGATGCCCGTGATGATGCCCATGGCCGTGGCCGTGCCAGCGACTACGGCGCACAAACAGCGAAATCAGCAATACAACAAACAAGAATCCAAACAAGGGCATCCAAGGACCCATCATCGGGTGCCCGAAGCCCCGCCCGAAGCCGCGGCCCCCGCCGAACATTCCGCCGAATCCGGAAACGTCAGCGACAACGACCTTGTCAGACCCTTCGCGGAAGGACTGGACGAGGCACGCGCTGAACCTCTCAATACTCACGCGCAGCAGGACGAGCCGGCGGTTAGCCCATCCGAACCAGTACAAGACGAATCCCCGGCCTCATCGACCGAGGCAGACACCCACGACAATACTGAACCTCCAGGCGACACAGGCCCCGTCACCGCGGGCGACGCAGACTCCACTGCCGATGAACCGGCGACGGTCGTGTTGCCCGATGACCGACTTGATCCGATCGATGCGGCAGTGGCCGCCATGCCGCCGCGTGCCAGCGAACCTGCCCAAGCGCGGGT